>SKLC01000251.1 GCA_007123425.1 Nitriliruptoraceae bacterium | reverse complement strand
TATCGGATCTCGAGAGGTCGGCGGCCTCATGGGTCGGGCCCGCCGATGATCGGCCCGGTCGCACGGCGTCCACCCGACCGCCACACCGCAGGGGAGGCGTTGCCTCGTGCTGACCTACACGATCCGCCGCGTGCTGATGATCATCCCGCTGCTGTTCATGGTCTCGCTCGGCGTCTTCGCCCTGGTGCACATGATCCCGGGCGATCCCGCCATCACGATCTCGGGCGAGAACGCCACGGCGGAGCAGATCGAGGCGACACGGGCCCGGCTCGGGCTCGACGACCCCGTGCTGGTGCAGTACGCGCGCTGGGCGACGTCCGCGATCCAGGGCGACCTCGGCCAGTCGCTGTTCAGCAGCCGCACGGTCACCGGGGCCATCATCGAGCGCTTCCCGGTCACGATCTCGCTCACGGCGGCGGCGATGTTCTTCGCCCTGCTGATCAGCATCCCCGCCGGCATCATCGCGGCGATCAAGCGGGGGCGTCCCGCCGACCGGGCGGCCACCCTGTTCGCCTCGCTCGGCATCGCGATGCCCAACTTCTGGCTGGGCATCCTGCTCATCCTCGCCTTCGCGCTCGCCTACCCCATCTTCCCCGCGGTGGGCTACACCCGGATGGCTGAGGGCGTGGGCCCCTGGGCACGCAGCCTCGTGCTGCCCGGGATCACGCTGGGGATGGCCGCCGCGGCCGAGACGACCCGCCAGCTGCGCAGCTCCCTCTACGACATCCTGCACCAGGACTACATCCGCACCGCCCGGGCCAAGGGCATGGGCTCGACCATCGTGATCGGCAAGCACGCCCTGAAGAACGCGGCCGTGCCGGTGGTGACGGTGATCGGCTTCCAGCTGGCGTTCCTGCTGGGCGGCACCGTGGTCGTCGAGCAGGTCTTCGGCCTGCCGGGGCTGGGAGGTCTGGCGATCCGGGCGGTGCTGGAGCGAGATATCCCGATGATCCAGGGGATCGTCGTCATCACGGCCCTGATCGTGATGCTCGTCAACCTCCTGGTCGATCTCAGCTACGCCTATCTCGACCCGAGAGTGAGGCAGGGATGAGCCAACAGATCCCCGAGGACGGGCAGGCGCAGGACCCGACGTCGGCGCCCGGTGGCGAGGCGCCGTCGCGCACGGTCGATCCCGCGCCCGCTCCCGCCGGTGAGGGCACGCAGACCGCCGAGGCCCTCGCCGGGCCCTCGCTGAGCGCGCGAAAGCGCTTCCTGCGCCGGTTCCGCAAGCAGTGGCCGGCGATGATCGCGCTCGTCTACCTCGTGCTCGTGACGCTGGCCGCGGTCCTCGCCCCGGTGCTGGCGACGCACGATCCGCTCTCGCAGAACCTCGGCAACGTCCTCGCGCAACCCGGTGGCGAGCACCTGCTCGGTACCGACGACCTCGGCCGCGACCTCTACAGCCGCATCGTCTTCGCCAGCCGGGTGTCGCTGCTCGCCGCCGTGCAGGCGGTGGGCGTGGGCGTGGCGATCGGGGTGATCCCGGGGCTGATCGCCGGGTACTCGGGCAAGAAGCTCGATGCGATCATCATGCGCATCACCGATGCCGTGATGAGCTTCCCGCCGCTGATCCTGGCCATCGCCATCGTCGGCGTGCTCGGTCCCAACCTCACCAACGCGATGATCGCCGTGGGCATCATCTTCGCGCCGCGGTTCCTGCGTCTGGTGCGCGGGACCGTGCTGGCCGTGCGGCAGGAGACCTTCATCGAGGCCTCGCTGTCCATCGGCACGCCGGTGCGCCGCATCCTGCGGATGCACGTGCTGCCCAACGTGCTCTCGCCGCTCATCGTGCAGATCTCGCTGGCCACGGCGCTGGCGATGCTGGCCGAGGCGAGCCTGAGCTTCCTCGGGCTGGGCGTGCAGCCACCGCAGGCCAGCTGGGGCTCGATGGTGGAGCGCGGCTTCCGCCACACCGCCTCGGCGCCGTGGCTGACCGTCTTCCCCGGACTGCCCATCGCGATGACCGTGCTGGCCTTCAACGTGCTGGGCGACGGCATCCGCGACTCGATCGGACGCGAGGTCAGGAGAGGCTGATGACCACCCCCGAGGCATCCACTGCGCAGTCCGGCCCCGTGCCACCGGCGGACCGGCTGCTCGACGTCGAGGGGCTCGAGATCCAGTTCGTCACGGATCTCGGGTGGACGACCGTCGTCGAGGACGTGTCCTTCTCCCTCTCCGCTGGCGAGACCCTCGGCCTGGTCGGCGAGTCGGGGTCGGGCAAGACCGTGACCAGCCTCTCGCTCATGGGCCTGATCCCGAGCCCCCCGGGCCGGGTGAGCAAGGGCAGCATCCGCCTCGAGGGGCGCGAGCTGGTGGGCATGTCCCAGCGCAAGCTCAACGCGATCCGGGGCGAGGAGATCGCGATGATCTTCCAGGAGCCCATGACGTCGCTCAACCCCGCGTTCAAGGTGGGCGACCAGATCGCGGAGACCTACCGCCGTCATCGCAGGGTCTCGCGCAAGGAGGCCGCCCGCCAGGCGGTCCGGGTGCTGGACAAGGTGGGCATCCCCAACGCCGAGCGCCGCGCTCGCAGCTACCCGCACGAGTTCTCGGGCGGCATGCGGCAGCGGGCCATGATCGCGATGGCGCTCGTGTGCGATCCCAAGGTCGTCGTGGCCGACGAGCCCACCACCGCCCTGGACGTGACGATCCAGGCGCAGGTGCTCGAGCTCATGGGCTGGATGCGCGACGAGCTCGACATGGCACTGATCTTCGTCACCCACGACCTCGGGGTCGTGGCCGACATCTGCGACCGGGTGGTCGTGATGTACGCGGGGCAGATCGTCGAGGAGGCCTCGATCCGCGACCTCTACTACCAGCCCCAGCACCCCTACTCCTCGGCGCTGCTCGCCGCGATGCCCCAGCAGGTGAGTCGCACACAGAGCACGGAGCTGGCCTCCATCCCCGGCAGCCCGCCCGCACCAGGGACCTTCCCGGTGGGCTGCCGGTTCCACCCGCGGTGCGAGTACGCCCGGGACAAGTGCACCCAGGGCGAGATCGGTGATCTGATCCGGCTGCGAGAGCTGTCGAACGGCCAGACCAGCCGGTGCGTCCGCGTCGACGAGATCGAGTTGCAGGGAGCGCGATGAGTGACTGGACCCACTCCACGCCCGACCCCGGCGCCGGTGCGGGGGGCGCGGGCGGGCCGACGCTGGACGCACGTGACCTGCGGGTCACCTTCCAGCTCAAGCGGGGCATGTTCCGCGGCCGCGTGCCGCTGCACGCCGTGCGGTCGGTGGACCTGGAGATCGACGCGGGCGAGACGCTGGGTCTGGTGGGAGAGTCGGGCTCGGGGAAGTCGACCGCCGGTCGGGCGATCCTGCGCCTGCTCGAGCCCGACGAGGGCTCGATCCGCATCGACGGCCAGGAGATCACGGGCCTGAAGGGCAATGAGCTGCGGCGGGTCCGGCGCAAGATGCAGATGGTCTTCCAGGACCCCTACTCATCCCTCGACCCGTCCATGATGATCGCCGAGAGCATCGGCGAACCGCTCGATGTCCACGAGGACCTCACCGCCTCGCAGCGGCGCGAGCGGGTGGGTGAGCTCATCGAGCTCGTCAAGCTCTCGCGCGGCCACCTCTCGCGCTACCCCTACGAGTTCTCCGGCGGGCAGCGTCAGCGCGTCGCCCTGGCTCGCGCGATCGCGCTCAACCCGCGGCTGCTGGTCCTCGACGAGGCCGTCAGCGCCCTCGACGTCTCCACGCAGAACCAGGTCATCAACCTGCTGGAGGAGATCCAGCAAGAGTTCGACATGGCCTATCTGTTCATCGCCCACGACCTCTCGGTGGTCCGGCACATCTCCCAGCGGGTGGCGGTGATGTACCTCGGCCAGATCGCCGAGCACGGCCCCACCGAGCGCCTCTTCGAGCGTCCCGGTCACCCCTACACCGAGGCGCTGCTGTCCGCGGTGCCGCTGCCGGACCCCGACGTGCAGCGCTCGCGCGAGCGCATCGTGCTGCCCGGCGACATCCCCGACCCCACCAACCCGCCCACCGGGTGCATGTTCCACACCCGCTGCCCCTACGTCATGGACGTGTGCAAGGAGGTCGAGCCCGAGCCCTACCCGATGCAGGGTGGGGGGGTCGCCCGTTGCCACCTGCACACCGACGGGCCCAAGCTGGGCGGCGGCTCGGTGCGCGACGCGGAGCGGCCGACGCCCTCGGGTGCGGGGATATCGACGGGATTCTGACTCGCGGATGGCGGCCGGACGCGATGCCGGCCGCCACACCGGTCGGGCTGACCTAGCGCCCTTCGAACTCGGGCGCGCGGCCCTCGCCGAACGCGCGGACGCCCTCGGCGAAGTCCTTGCTGCCGAACAGCTGCATGACCTGCAGGAGCGCATGGTGGGTGTGGCTGTCGAAGTCCTCGGTCCAGCCGTGGCGGAAGAGGCGCTTGGTGGCCTGCACCGCCAGCGGTGCGTTGGCGCCGATCTCCTTGCCCCAGTCCACCGCCGTGGGCAGCACGTCCTCGGCCGGGAGCACGCGGTTGGCCAGCCCGAGCTCGAGGGCCTCCTCGGCGCGGATGTCACGGCACAGGAAGCACAGCTCCGCGGCCTTGGCCCAGCCCACCAGGCGCGGCAGATACCACGTGCCGCCGCTCTCGGGCACCACGCCGCGCTTGGCCGGCCCCGGCACCAGCTTCGCGCCGGCGGCCATCAGCCGCATGTCGCAGCCCAGCGAGAGGTCGAAGCCGTAGCCCGCGGCCGCGCCGTTGACGGCGGCGATCACGGGGGTGTCCATGTTGAACAGGACCGTGGTGGGCAGCTCCCGGGTGCCGATGTGCGCGGCCCCGGCGTCGCCGCCCCCGATGCCCGAGCCCTCGGCGGCCGCCTTGAGGTCGAGGCCGGCGCAGAAGCCCTTGCCGGCGCCGGTGAGCACCACCGCGCGCACGTCGCGGTCGTCGTCGGCGGCGACGAGCGCCTTCGAGAGCCCGTCGAGCATCGTCGAGGTGATCGCGTTGAGGCGCTCGGGCCGGTTGAGGGTGATGGTCGCGACGTGGTCGGCGACCTC
>SKLC01000152.1 GCA_007123425.1 Nitriliruptoraceae bacterium | reverse complement strand
GACGCCGGGGCGGACCACGCTGCGCCGCGTGATCCCGACCTGACGCGCGAGGTGCTCGAGGCGCTGCATCGGGGCGCGGTCGAGCAGCGCTGAGGGGGACCACGCCACGTCGCTACGCTCACCGACGCCGCAGCAGCCCACGTCCTGCGTGGGCACCGCCCGTGCCGAGCCGAGTGAGCGTGCCGTGAGCGACCTCCCCAAGGCCTACGAGCCGTCCACCGTGGAGCCCGACCTCTACGACGACTGGCGGGCCGCCGGCCTGTTCCACGCCGAGCCCGACGACGACGGCGAGCCGTTCTCGATCGTCATCCCGCCGCCGAACGTGACCGGCTCGCTGCACGTGGGCCACGCCCTGGACAACACCATCCAGGACGTGATCATCCGCCACGCCCGGATGACCGGGCACAACGCGGTGTGGATGCCGGGCACCGACCACGCGGGCATCGCCACCCAGAACGTCGTGGAGAAGCAGCTCGCCGACGAGGGGCTGACCCGCCACGACCTCGGGCGGGAGGCCTTCGTCGAGCGCGTCTGGCAGTGGCGCGAGCAGTCCGGCGGCGTGATCCTCGATCAGCTCACCAAGCTCGGTGCCTCGGCCGACTGGGAGCGGGAGGTGTTCACCTTCGACGGACCGCGCTCCGCGGCCGTGCGCGAGGTGTTCGTCGCCCTCTACGAGCAGGGCCTGATCTACCGGGGCAACCGCCTGATCAACTGGTGCCCCCGCTGCGAGACGGCCCTGTCGGACATCGAGGTGGAGCACGAGGAGGTCGTCGGCGAGCTCGTGCGCTTCCGCTACCCGTACGCGGACGACCCGCACGGCGCATCCGGCATCGAGGTGGCGACCACCCGGGCGGAGACGATGCTGGGCGACACGGCGATCGCCGTGCACCCCGACGACGAGCGCTACGCCACGGTGGTCGGCCGCGAGGTGCGCCACCCCTTCCTGGACCGCGTCTTCCGCGTCGTCGCCGACGACTACGTCGACCCGGAGTTCGGGTCCGGCGCGGTCAAGATCACCCCCGCGCACGATCCCAACGACCACGCGATCGCGTTGCGCCACGACCTCGAGATCATCGACATCCTCGACGAGCACGCCGTGGCCACCGACGTGGTGGGGGAGCGGTTCGCCGGACTGGACCGCTTCGCCGCGCGCGAGCGCGTCAAGGAGGCGCTCGACGAGGCCGGCCTGCTCGTCGGCGTGGAGGAGCACACCCACGCGGTCGGCCACTGCTCGCGGTGCAAGACCGTGGTGGAGCCGCGCCTGTCCGACCAGTGGTTCGTCGCCGTGCGCCCCCTGGCCGACAAGGCCGCGCAGGCGGTCCGCGACGGTCGCACGCGCTTCGTGCCGGAGAGCCAGGCCAAGCCGTTCCTCGACTGGCTCGACAACCTCCACGACTGGTGCATCTCCCGCCAGATCTGGTGGGGGCACCGCATCCCCGCCTGGTACGGGCCGGACGGCGAGATCGAGGTCTCGCGCACCGACATCGACCGCGAGGGATGGGTGCGGGACGAGGACGTGCTCGACACGTGGTTCTCCTCGCAGCTGTGGCCCTTCAGCGTGTTCGGCTGGCCCGAGCGCACCCCCGAGCTCGAGACCTGGTTCCCCACCTCCGTGCTGGTCACCGGCTACGACATCAACACCTTCTGGGTCTCCCGGATGCTGATGATCAGCCTCTGGTTCACCGACGAGGTGCCGTTCCACGTCGTGCACAACCACGGGCTCGTGCGCGACGAGCACGGCAAGAAGATGTCGAAGTCCTTCGGCAACGTCATCGACCCGCTCGATCTCGTCGAGCGCTACGGCGCCGACGCGACCCGCTTCGCGCTGCTGCGCTCGGCCGCGCCCGGCACCGACGTCCCGCTGGCCGAGGAGTGGGTGGAGGGCACCAAGCGCTTCGCGAACAAGCTGTGGAACGCCGGCCGCTTCGCGCTGTCGATCATGGGCGACGGTGATCCGCTCGCGGCGGGACTGCCCGCACGCGACGAGCTCGAGCTCGAGGACCGGTGGATCCTGGCCCGCCTCGAGGCCGTGCGCGCCGAGGTCGACACCGGGTTCGTCGCCTACGACTGGCCGGTGGTGGCCCGGGCGCTGTACCACTTCGCCTGGGACGAGCTCGCCGACTGGTACCTGGAGGCGGCCAAGGTCCGCGCCTACGGCGACGACGACGCCCGGGCCGACGTCGCGCGCCGGGTGCTGGCCCACGTCCTCGACGAGCTGCTGCGCCTGCTGCACCCCTTCATGCCCTTCGTCACCGAGCGGCTCTGGCGCTCGCTGACCGGGTCCCGGGGCGGCACCGACTCGCTCATGGTGGCCACCTGGCCGGCCCCGCGGCCCGAGCGGCGCGACGAGGAGGCCGTGCGCGCGTTCGCGGTCCTGCAGGAGCTGGTCACCGAGGTGCGCAAGTTCCGCTCCCAGAACGACGTCGCCCCCTCCAAGCGCTTCGAGGTGGCCGTCGCCAGCGAGCAGGACGACCTGCTGGCCTCGCACGCCCATCTGGTGACCTCGCTCGCCGGGCTGTCGGGCCTGCAGCTGGTCGACGAGCTGCCCGAGCGCCGCGGCACCTCGACGATCGTCTTCGCCCACGGCACCGCGCAGGTGGAGCTCGCCGGGCTCATCGACGTCGCGGCCGAGACCGCCCGCCTCGACAAGGAGCTGGCCAAGGCCGAGGCCGACCTGGCCAAGGTGGAGGGCAAGCTGGCCAACGACTCCTTCGTCGAGCGCGCGCCCGCCGAGGTGGTCGACCGCGAGCGGGCCCGGCGTGAGGAGCTGGCCGGGGTGATCGAGCAGCTGCGGGAGCGCCGCGCCGCGCTGGCCGAGCTGGAGGCCTGATGCCCGTGAGCGACCCCGACTTCGACCGAGCCGTCGACGCCCTGCTCGCCCGCGGCCCCGGGCGCATGATCCCGGGCCTGGAGCGCATCACCCGGCTGGCCGACCTGCTGGGCCAGCCGCAGCTCGCCTACCCGAGCATCCACGTGACCGGGACGAACGGCAAGGGCTCGATCGTGCGCATGGTCGGCGCCCTGTGCGCGGCCGCGGGGCTGTCGGCGGGCACCTTCACCTCCCCCCACCTGCAGTCGATCCGCGAGCGGCTCACGCTGGCCGGGCGGCACATCTCCGAGCGGCGCTTCGCCGAGATCCACGACGAGGTGGCCGCGCTCGCCGACGTCCTCGACGAGCAGGCCGGCCCCGACGGCGACCACGTGACCTTCTTCGAGCTGCTGACGGCCATGGCCTACTGGTGGTTCGCCGACGCTCCCGTCGACGTGGGGATCCTCGAGGTCGGCATGGGGGGCACGTGGGACGCCACCAACCTCGTGCGCGGCGACGTGGCGGTGATCTCCGCGATCGACCTCGACCACGCCGAGCTCGGGGGCACGCCCGAGGAGATCGCCGGCGAGAAGGCCGGCATCATCAAGCCCGGCTCCGAGGTCGTCGTGGGCCGGCAGCGCCCCGAGGTGCTGCGCCGCCTGGAGGCCGCCGCCCACGAGGCCGATGCCGCGCGCGTCCACCGGCTGGGCGCGGAGCTCGAGGTGCTCGAGCGGCGCATCGCCGTGGGGGGCCAGCAGCTGACCCTGCGGGTCGGCGAGCGCGTCGTCGACGACATCCTGTTGCCGCTGCACGGCGCCCACCAGGCCGACAACGCCGCGCTGGCCCTGGGCGCGTTCGCGGCGCTGACCGGCAGCTCGCTGGACGCCATGGACGACGACGTCATCCGCCACGGGCTGGGTGCGGCGACCGTTCCCGGCCGTCTCGAGGTGGTCCACCGCGAGCCCACCGTCATCCTCGACGGGGCCCACAACCCCCATGGCGCCCGGGCGGCGGCCGAGGCCATCGCCGAGGCCTTCGAGTTCCGCGATCTCGTGCTCGTGGCCGGGTGCCTCGAGGCCAAGGACGTCGAGGGGATCCTCGCCGAGCTCCGGGACGTCGTGGCCCATGTGGTGGTCACCCGCTCGCCCTCGCCGCGGACGGCCACCCTGGAGCGCATGCACCGGGCCGCGATGCGGACCTGGGGCGGCACCGAGGTGCCGGTCGAGGCGGCCGAGGACCTGTCCACGGCCCTCGACCTCGCCGAGCAGCTGGCCGGCGAGGGGGACGGCGTGCTGATCGCGGGCAGCCTGTTCACCGTCGGCGCGGCCCGGGACCGCTACCTGCCGGTCACCGACCCCGGCGACGAGGTGGTCTACGAGCCCGACGACCTCGACGACGACGAGGCGACCCCTCTGGAGGAGCTGGAGGAGACCCGGGAGCGCGAGACGTTCCAGGACGCCCTCGACCGGCTGCTCGACGACCGCTGACCGTCGGACGCGCCCGCCGCGGCGCGCGCGCCCGGCTTGCCGCCGGCGCGCAGGGACGGCAGGCTCCCGCCCCGACGGTCGTCGCCACCGTGGCCACCCCGCGGTCGCGACGACTCGACGCCCGACATCCCCGCTTCGTGCAAAGGACTCCCGTGGCCACCGAGCAGACCCTCATCCTCGTCAAGCCCGACGCCGTGCGCCGCGGCCTCATCGGCGAGGTGATCTCCCGCATCGAGCGCAAGGGCTTCACGATCGAGGCGATGGAGCTCAAGACCCTGGCGCGCGAGGTCGCCGAGCAGCACTACGGCGAGCACGCGGACAAGCCGTTCTTCGGCGAGCTGGTCGAGTTCATCACCGGCGGCCCGCTGGTCGCGATGAAGGTCACCGGCGAGAACGCCATCGCCGGCATGCGCCAGATCATGGGCGTGACCAACCCCATCGAGGCCAGCCCCGGCTCGATCCGCGGCGACTTCGCCACCTCCATCGGCGAGAACCTGGTGCACGGCTCGGACTCGCCCGAGAGCGCGGAGCGCGAGCTCGGGCTGTTCTTCGGCGATCGCGCCTGAGCGCGGGGTGACCGCGCCGACCCTGCGGGACGCCGCGGCCACCCTGGCCGCGGCGTTCCAGGATGGCGTGCTGTTCCGCTACGCCGAGCCCGACGCCGGCCGGCGCGCCCGGCGGCTGCCGTGGCTGTTCGAGGGCACGCTGCGCCACTGCCGGCGCCACG
>SKLC01000114.1 GCA_007123425.1 Nitriliruptoraceae bacterium | reverse complement strand
GGCGTCGTGCTGTCGGGCGGCAACGTCGACCTCGACCGGCTGCGCGCCTGGCTCTGAGCCCCCGCGCGACGCCCTCCGTGGCAGCAGCGCGACGGCCTCGCCGCAGAGCGTGAGGTCAGCTGGCCTGCTGCTTGGCGCGCCACCGTGCCCAGCGCGCCCGCACGACCCCGTAGGCGGCCGCGGCGCCGAGGAGGTCGCCGTCCCGCAGGCACTCCAGCGCCTCCCACACCTGCGCGCAGGTGGTGTCCTCGCGCAGCTCCTCGGGGGCGAGCAGGGCCGCGACCCGCCCGTAGTCGAGCTCGAGCAGCGAGTTCGGATCGAAGGCGTCGGCCCAGGCGCAGATGCCGGCGAGCGCCGCCAGCACGTCCTCGGAGTCCTCCACCGTCGCCTCGACGATCTCGATGGCCTCCTCGAGCCGGCGCACGGCCTGACCGCAGGTGGTGAGGTGGGTGATGCGCGGGCGCGATGCCCCGGCCGGCTCGGTGATGTGGCGCTCGCGCGGGCTGAAGGCCACGAACCAGTGCAGCGGCACCGCCCAGGGCTCGTCGAGGATGTGCGGGGGCCGTGCCGTGGCGGACAGCTCCTCGAGCCGGTCACGGACCCCGGCGTCGGGCACGAAGGAGCCCACCACGTCGTCGGGCACCCGCCGGCGGAAGGTGGCCAGCGCGTAGGCGGCGCGCAGCTCGAGGTCGAGCGGGCAGACCAGCACCCGGCGTCCGGCCCGCCGCACGAGCGCGGCCTGCGGCCCCAGCGGCGAGCGGCCGGTCAGCAGCCGGGCCGCGACGATCTCGTCCTCGGTCTCGGCGACCTCACGGCGGGTGAGCCCACCGCCGGCCCGGACATAGCTCGACCACCGCTCCCGCTCGCTCGGCTCGAAGGCCTCGAGGGGAGCGAAGACCCGCAGCTGCGCTCGTGGGACCATCACCCGCCCACCGTAGCGCGCGTCGTTAGGCTGGTGGCCCCGGGACGCACCGGTGTGCGAGCGAGGAGCTCGGGATGGCCCCCGGGCCACGATCCCGGTGCCGCCCACGACGAGGAGCACCACCGTGACGGGTCCCTTCGCCGCGTTCGAGGGTCACGAGCAGGTGGTCTACGGCAGCGACCCGGACTCGGGCCTGCGCTGCATCATCGCGATCCACTCGACCCGCCTGGGGCCCGCGCTGGGCGGCACGCGCTTCATGGCCTACGCGGACGAGGACGAGGCTCTGGCCGACGTCCTGCGGCTCTCGCGGGCGATGACCTACAAGGCCGCGTGCGCGGGCCTCGACCTCGGGGGCGGCAAGGCCGTGATCCTCGGCGATCCCGCGCAGGTCCGCAGCGAGGCGCTGCTGCGCGCCTACGGGCGGATGGTGGCAAGCCTGGGGGGCCGCTACATCACCGCCTGCGACGTGGGGACCACCCCCGACGACATGGCGAACGTGGCCCGCGAGACCCGCTGGGCCACCGGCACCGACGAGGCCCACGGCGGCTCGGGAGACTCCGGGGTGCCCACCGCCCGCGGGGTGTTCCTGGCCATGCGCGCCGCCGCCGAGCACCGGTGGGGCTCCCCGTCGCTGGAGGGCCGCCACGTGGCCGTGCAGGGCCTGGGCAAGGTGGGCCGCCGCCTGGTGGGCCACCTCCTCGAGGACGGCGCCAAGGTCAGCGTCGCCGACCTCGACACGGCAGCGGTGGAGGAGGTCGGCCAGCGACCGGGCGTCGAGGTGGTCGACGCCGAGGACATCCTGCTCGTCGACGCCGAGATCGTCTCCCCCAATGCGCTCGGCGGCGTCCTGGGCGCCGCCGCCATCGCGGAGCTGCGGGCCGAGATCGTCTGCGGCGGCGCCAACAACCAGCTCGTCGACGCCGAGGACGCCGCCCGGCTCCACCAGCGCGGGATCCTCTACGCCCCCGACTACGTGGTCAACGCCGGGGGGCTCATCCACGTCTCGGACGAGCTCGCGCCCGGCGGGCACCGGGCCGACCGGGTGGAGCGCAAGCTCGAGCAGGTCCCCCGGACGCTGGCGGAGATCTTCGCGCGCGCCCGCGACGAGGACGTGCCCACCGAGATCGCGGCCGAGCGCGTGGCCGAGGCCCGCATCGCACGTGTGGGCGGGCTGCGCCGCCTGTGGCTGCCCTGACGCCACCCGCGCGGCCCACGCCTCGTCAGGCCTCGGGCAGGTGCACCTCCACGCGGGTGCCGCCTCCGCTGCCGTCGAGCCGCACGTCGCCTCCGTGGGCGTCGACGAGGGTGCGAACGACGTAGAGGCCCAGGCCGCTGCCGCGGCCCCGCGACACGAACGCCTCGAAGACGCTCGCCTGGTCGTCGGCGTCGACGCCGGGCCCCTCGTCCTCGACGGTGACCACGGCGCGGCCGTGCTCGTGGCGGGCCGCCAGCCGGACGGGGCTGCCCGGCGGCGAGTGGGTGACGGCGTTGTCGACCAGGTTCGCGAGCACGCGCTCGAGCGCGCCCTCGTCGGCCTCGACCACCACCGGATGGGGGGCGTCGACGGTCACCGCGCCGGTGCTGCCGTGCGCGTGCGAGAGCCCCTCGGCGGTGCGCGCGCTGCGCCGCAGCAGGTCTGCGAGGTCCACGCGGGTGCGCTCCAGCGGCGCTCCCGCCTGTGCCGAGGCGGCGCCCGCCAGCTCGCCGACCAGCCGGGAGGTGCGGCGGGCCTCGGCCAGGACGTCGTCGTAGAGGCTGCGCCGGCGCTCGGGGCCGATGCGGTCGTCGCGCTCCCGGAGCAGCTGCACGTACCCGATCACGGCCGACAGCGGGGCCTTGCAGTCGTGCGCCGTCGCGGCCAGCAGCCGCGCGGTCTCGTCCCGCCGCTGCTCGAGGGTCTGCGAGCGCTCCCGCTCCCGGTCCAGGCGCGTGGTGGTCCGCAGCGCCAGGGCGGCCTGCTCCGCGAACAGCGCGACCGCCGTGCGGTCGACCTCGTCGAAGGGCGCGCGGTCGGCGCCGCGCTCGAGGACCAGGACGCCCGCCACGCGGTCGGGCAGCCGCAGGGGCGCGGCGACCACCGAGGGGCCGGGGCCGCCGCCCCACTCGCCTCCACGCCCGGTGATCACGGACTGGCCGCCGCGCACGACCATGCCCGCCACCCCCTCGTCGATGCCGATCGTGGTGCCCGTCGACGGCGCATGGTCGCCGCGCGAGGTGGCCACGGTGAGGCTGTCGCCGACCCGCAGCCAGGTGACCCCCATCTCGGCGTCGGTGAGTCGCAGCGCCGCCGACAGCAGGGCCTCGAAGGCCTCGTCGAGGCGCTGGCTGGCAGCCACCCCCGCGACGGCGTCGTGGACGGTCTGCAGGGCCGCCACCCGCGAGGAGAGCGCAGCGACCTGCTCGCGCTCGGCGACCAGGGCCCGCACGGCGCGGTCGGCGCGCCGCTCCTGGGCGGCCACCGAGATCGCGTAGGCGACCGTCACGACGAAGAACGCGCCGATCCCGTAGGGCGCGAACCGCGTCGCGGCGTCGTCGATCAGCAGCAGGCCCGCGGCCCCCAGCACGGCCACCAGCAGCAGGGCCGCGACGAGCCACCGGTCACGCCGGCGTCGCTCGAGCTCCTCCAGGACGGCCTCGGTCGACTCAGCCATGGCCGCCCACGATCTCCACGCCCGCGCCCTCGCGGACCTCGCCCAGCACCCAGCTGTCGACCCCGCGTCCGCGCAGGTGGGCCACCGCCGCCTCGGCAGCGGCCGCCGGCACCACGGCCACCATGCCCACCCCGCAGTTGAAGGTCGTCCACATCTGATCGTCGGCCACCGGGCCACGCTCCTGAAGCCAGGCGAACACCTCGGGCCACGCCCAGCTCGACGCGTCCACCCTCGCCCCCAGGCCGTCGGGCAGCACCCGGGGCAGGTTGCCGGGCAGGCCGCCCCCGGTGACGTGACACAGCGCGTGCACCTCGACCTCGGCGAGCAGCGCGAGCACGTCGGTGGCGTAGATGGCCGTGGGGGTGAGCAGGACCTCGCCGAGGGGCCGGTCCAGGCCGTGGCGCTCGGCGAGGTCGAGGCCCTCGACGATGCGGCGGACCAGGCTGTAGCCGTTGCTGTGCACGCCGGAGGAGGCCATCGCCACCAGGGCGTCGCCGCGCTGCACCCGGTGGGTGCCCAGGATCGCGTCGCGCTCCACCACGCCGACACCGAAGCCGGCGAGATCGAACTCGTCCTCGCCGAGCAGGCCCGGGTGCTCCGCGGTCTCGCCGCCCACCAGCGCGCAGTTGGCCTGCGCACACCCCTCGGCGATGCCGCGCACGAGGTCAGCGACCCGGTCGGGGTCGAGGCGCCCGACGCTGACGTAGTCGTTGAAGAACAGCGGCTCCGCACCGGTGACCACGAGGTCGTCGACCACCATCGCGACCAGGTCGATGCCCACCGTGTCGAGCACCCCGAGGCGGCGCGCGAGGTCGACCTTGGTGCCCACCCCGTCGGTGGAGGAGACCAGCACCGGCTGCTCGTAGCGGGAGGGGTCGAGGGCGAACAGGCCCCCGAAGCCGCCGATGCCCCCCAGCACCTCCGGGCGGGAGGCGCGCTCGAGCACGCCGGAGAGCAGCTCGACGCTGCGGTCGGCGGCGTCGAGGTCGACGCCGGCGTCGGCGTAGGTCAGCGGCTGCTCGTCGCGCACGTCGGGGCCTCGGTCGTGGATCGGCTCTGGCGGGGCTGGGGTCGGGCGCCATCCTCGCACCTGCAGGGCGCTGGATGCGAGCCTCTCGGGTGCTCGTCCCACTACGGTCGACGGACTGGCCACGACGACCCGACGAGACGGACGTGACCCCCACCATCCGCACGGCCACCGAGGACGACCGCCCGGGCATCGACCGGCTGGTCGCGCACGCGTTCTTCGATGACCTGGGGCGGCGGCTCGACCCCGACCGGATCACGCCGGGGGTCGACCGGGCGCTGGTGGCCGAGGCCGACGGGCGGCTGGTCGGCCATGTGACGGTGTGGCCGCTGGGGCACTGGCTGGCCGGCGCCCGGGTGCCCACCGGCGGCATCGCGGCGATGGTCGTCGACCCGGCGGCGCGGGGGCGCGGCGTGGGCCAGC
>SKLC01000209.1 GCA_007123425.1 Nitriliruptoraceae bacterium | reverse complement strand
GACGGCACGGCCGAGGCGGTGCGCGCGGCGCTGCCCGAGGTGCGGGTGCTGCCGCTGGCCAACGTGGGCTTCGGGCGCGCGGCCAACGCGGGAGTGGCCGCCACGACCCGGCCGACGGTGGTGGTCGCCAACGCCGACGTCCGCTTCGAGCCGCACACCCTGGCGACCCTGCAGGAGCGTCTCCACGCCCACCCGCGGGTGGCGGCGGTCGGCCCCGCGGTGGCCTATCCGGACGGCAGCCCCCAGGCCTCCGCCCGGCGCCTGCCGGACCTGCCCACGGCGCTCGGCCACGCGCTGCTGGGACGGGCATGGCCCGACAACCGCTTCACGCGGCGCTACCGCCAGCTCGACGCCGACCCGGCGCGCCCGCGCGAGGTCGACTGGCTCTCGGGGTGCGCGATGGCGCTGCGCCGGGACGCCTTCGCCTCGGTGGGCGGCTTCGACCCCGGCTACTTCCTCTACGTCGAGGACGTCGATCTCGGCGTCCGGCTGCAGGCGGCGGGCTGGCGGCTGCGCTACGAGCCCGCCGCCCGGGTCACCCACCGCGTGGGCGCCTCCACCGGGCAGCGCCGCGCGTGGGCGCTCGTGCAGCATGCCCGCGGGCTGGACCGCTTCCACGACCGCCATCTCGCCAGGTCCCGACCGGCGCGGCTGCTGCGACCGCTGGTCCGGCTGGGCCTGGCCGGTTGGGTCCTCACCACGCTGGTGTGGGAACGTGTCGCGCGCTGGGCGGGCATCCGGCGCAGCACCACCGGTGAGCGAGGAGGGTCGGCGTGAGCGAGGTGCGCGACGCGATGATCGTGGCGGGTGGTGCGGGGACCCGGCTGCGCCCGCTGACGCGCACGACCCCCAAGCCGCTGCTGCCGTTCTGCGGGGCGCCGTTCCTCGCCGGCGTCGTCCGGCGACTGGCCGCCGTGGGGGTGCGGCGGGTGCTGCTGGTCGTGGGCGCGGACCCCGCGCCCTTCGAGGCGCTGCGCGAGGATGCCGCCCGGGTCGGGGTGACCATCGAGGCCGTCCCCGAGCCCACGCCGCTCGACACCGCCGGTGGCGTCCGCGAGGCGCTCGAGCGGGTCGAGGGCACGTTCCTCGTCCTCAACGGCGACATCCTCACCGACGTCGACGTCGCCGGCGCGGTCGAGGCCCACCACCGCGCGGGGGCGCACGCCACGCTGGTGCTCACGCGGGTCGAGGACACCTCGACCTTCGGGGTGGCGGTCCGCGAGGGCACCCGCATCGTGCGGTTCGTGGAGAAGCCCGCACCGGGCACCCTGCCCGGCCAGGACGCCGTCAACGCCGGGACGTACGTGCTCGAGCCCGGGGCGATCGCCCGCTTCCCGCGCGGCCCGCTGAGCTTCGAGCGGGACGTCTTCCCGGGGCTGGTCGAGCAGGGTGCGCACGTCGAGGGCTGGGTCGGCGACGGCGTCTGGGCCGACCTCGGCACCCCCGAGCGGTTCCTCGCCGGCCACCGTGCGGCCCTGGACGGTCGGCTGCGCTGGCCCTCGCTGGAGCAGCTGCCCCGCCTGGGCGCGGGTCGCTGGCAGCACGAGACCGCGCGCCTCGCCGCGGACGCGGAGGTGGTCGAGCCGGTCCTGCTCGGCCGCGACGCGCGCGTGGCCTCGGGCGCCCGCGTGGGGCCCCATGTGGTCCTCGGTGCCGGCGCCGACGTGGGCCCGGGAGCCGACCTGCGCGACACCGTCCTCTTCGAGGGGGTCCGGGTGGGCGCGGGGGCACGAGCAGAGGGCGCGCTCGTCGGGCACCATGCCGCACTCGGGCCGGCGTCGCTCCTCGAGCGCGAGGTGGTCGTCGGCGACCGGGCGCAGATCGAGCCTGGAGCACGCCTGGCCCGAGGGTCCCGCCACCCCCGCGACGAGTGACGCTCGGCGTCGGGTCGTGGCAACGGCCCTGTGCTAGAAGGTGCGCGACCCCATGGGGGACGAGGTGGAGCAGGTGCAGGCGCGCGGACGGACGCGACGGTGAGCGTGGAGTCCTCGCCGCTCGGGGCCGCTCCACCGGAGCGGCTGCTTCGCCGTGCGTCCAAGAAGCTGGTCGAGCTCTACCTCGCCCGCGACCTGCTCGCGCAGCTGGTCGCCAAGGAGCTCAAGGTCCGCTACAAGAACTCGACCCTGGGCTTTCTGTGGTCGATGCTCACGCCGGTGCTGATGACGGCCGTCTTCGCGGTCATCTTCACCTATGTGGTGCGCATACCGGTGGCCGACTTCGCGGCGTTCTTCCTGTCGGGCTACCTGCTGTGGCAGTTCTTCCAGAACTCCTGTCAGGGCGCGATCCACTCCGTGGTGGGCAACGGCGATCTGGTCAAGAAGGTGTACTTCCCCCGGGAGGTGCTGCCGCTGTCCCACGTGCTCTCGCAGCTGGTGCATCTGCTGCTGGCCCTGCTGGTGGTCAGCCCCTACCTGGTCTACACCCGCGGGTGGTCGGTGCTCACCCACCTGCCGCTCACCCTCGGCGCGATGGGGATCCTGGCGCTGTTCGCCTCGGGGGTGGCGATGTGGTTCGCCGGCGTCAACGTGGTGTTCCGGGACCTGCAGGAGCTGTTCATCGTCATCTTCCTGGTGTGGTTCTACGCCACGCCGGTGCTCTACCCGCTCGCGCTGGTGCGCTCCGGGTGGGCGGGTGACGCCGCCGACTGGCTGGCCACGGCGCTGCAGTTCAACCCCATGACGTGGTTCGTGGAGATGTTCCGGGTGCCGCTGTACGGCGAGGTGACCGTCAATCCGGCCTTCGGGCCGGGCGCCGACCCGGTGGTCGCCCCGGTGATCTCGGCCGGGCCCGGCGTGCCGTCGGCCACCGTGGTCCTCGTCGCGATCGCGTGGGCGCTGGCCGCGGTGCTCGTGGGCTACGTCGTGTTCTCCCGGCGCGCCCGGACCTTCGCCAAGGAGGTGTGACGATGTCGCGCCGCACGATCGGACAGCTCGCGGGCGTCAACGTCGACCCCTCCATGCCGGCGGTGGTCGTCGACGGCGTCACCGAGACCTTCCGCCTGTTCCACGAGCGCCCGGGCGGCCTCAAGGAGCGCCTGTACCGCCTGCGGCGGTCGAGCTACACCGACTTCAACGCGCTCGAGGACGTCTCGTTCACCATCGATCACGGCGAGTCGGTGGCGGTCATCGGCCACAACGGCTCGGGCAAGTCGACGCTGCTGAAGATCCTCGCGCGCATCCTGCCGCCGGACGAGGGCACGGCCTGGACCAACGGGCGCGTCGCCTCGCTGCTGGAGCTCGGGGCGGGGTTCCACGGCGACCTGACCGGCCGGGAGAACATCTACCTCAACGGCGCCATCCTCGGGCTCACCCGCGCCGAGGTCGCCGAGCGCTTCGACGAGATCGTCGACTTCGCCGGCATCCGCCCGCTGCTGGACACCGCCGTGCGCACCTACTCCTCCGGCCTCTACGTGCGGCTCGGCTTCGCGATCGCGGTCACCGTCGACCCCGACATCCTGCTGGTCGACGAGGTGCTGGCCGTCGGTGACGCGGAGTTCCAGGACCGCTCCCTGGGGCGGATGAAGGAGTTCCGCGACCGCGGCAAGACCTTCGTGCTGGTCAGCCACGACCTCGACGCCGTGCGCGAGATGTGCGACCGCGCCATCGTGCTCGACCGCGGGCGAGTGGTCTTCGACGGCCCCGTGGCCGAGGGGGTCGAGTTGTACCGCCAGCGGGTCGCCTCCTCCGTGGTGCGCCAGGGCGCGCGGCCCCGCGGCACCGGGCGCGTGCGCGTCGAGGAGACCCTGCTGCTGGGCCCCGACGGCCACCCGGTCGACGAGGTGATGCCCTCGACGCCGCTGACCTTCCGTGTGCGGGTGCGCGCCACCGACGACGTGGAGGCCTGCAGCGTGGGCCTGACGGTGACCCGCGGCGACGGCACCCATCTCTACGAGCTCCACACGATCTGGCAGGGCGTGGGGGTGGGCCCGCTCGTGCCCGACCAGGAGGCGGTGGTCGACCTGCGGTTCACCGCCCACCTGCTGGCCGGCCACTACGGGGTGACCGCGACCGTGACCGACGACCGCGGCCGCGAGACGTGGGCGGTCGCGCCGGACGCGGCCCGGTTCGCGGTCGCCACCGTGCCCGGCGGCGCGGGACTGGTGAACCTGGCCGCCTCGACCTCGGTGTCGGAGGGGCCGGCGCTGCGGCTGGGCACCGAGTCGGTCACCGGTCCCATCCCGGTCTCCCGGCTCGAGCGGCGCCGACGCGAGCAGTGACGTCCTCGTGCGGGTGACCGCCATCGTCGTGTGCTGGAACGCGGTCGACCAGCTGCGGGCGTGCCTCGACGCCCTCGACGCGCAGGATCACGAGGACCTCGAGGTGCTCGTCGTCGACAACGCCAGCACGGACGGCTCCTGGCAGCTGCTGCGCGCCGAGCTGCACCGCAACCGGCGGCATCCGCTGCGCGCGCGTCGCAACGCCACCAACCGGGGCTTCGCGGGCGCGGTCAACGACGGGCTGGCGGTCACCGACGCCGACGCGGTGCTGCTGGCCAACGTCGACGTCGAGCCCGCCCCCGGGCTGGTGTCCGCGCTCGTGCGCGCGCTGGCCGCCGACAGCCGGGTCGGCTCCGTGCAGCCGCGCCTGCTGCGGGCCGTCCCCGGCCCCGACGGCCGGGCCGTCATCGACACGACCGGGCACGTCGCCACCCGCGCCCGGCTGTTCCGCAACCGCGGCGAGGGCGAGCCGGACGAGGGCCGCTACGCGCGCGGAGAGATCTTCGGGGCCTCGGGGGCCGTGGTGCTGCACCGGCGCGCCATGCTCGACGACGTCGCCTGGCGCCGGCGGGACGGCGGCCTCGAGCACCTCACCGAGGACCTGTTCGCCTACTTCGACGACGTCGAGCTCGACTGGCGGGCGCGCCTGCGCGGCTGGCGGGCGGTCTACGAGCCCGAGGCGGTGGGGACGCACGAGCGCGGCGGGGCGGGGCCGCGCCGCACGGCACGGGTCGAGGCCCTGAACTGGGCGAACCGGCTGCTGGTGATCGCCACGTGCGACCATGGGCCGTCCCTGGCGCGGGCGGCCCCGCTCGTGCTG
>SKLC01000135.1 GCA_007123425.1 Nitriliruptoraceae bacterium | reverse complement strand
TGCCGTCAGCCGGCGACCTCGGGCTGGTCGCGGCCGGCGGCGCGGTCGGTGCGCTGGCCCGGGTCGCGCTCGCGGAGGCGTTCGCGACCCCGGTCGACGGCATCCCCTGGACGACGCTGGCCGAGAACGTCGGCGGCGCGTTCGCGCTCGCGCTGGTGCTCACGCTCCTCGCCGAGCGGGTGGGCGCCGCCCGGGAGGTCCGGCTGGCGGTGTGCACCGGCGCGCTCGGGGCGTTCACGACCTACAGCACGCTGGCCGAGGAGGTGGTCCTGCGCCTGCTGGTCGACCGGCCGCTGCTCGGCCTGGGCTACGCGGTCACCTCGGTCGCGATGGGCCTGCTGGCGGCGCTGGCCGGCGTGGCCCTCGCCCGCTGGTGGCCGCGGCGCCGGCGCACGGCTGGAAAACCGTCGTGATCTGGGTCGCGATCGCGCTCGCCGGCGGGTTGGGGGCAGCCTGCCGCTTCGCGCTCGACCATGCCGTGACGACCCGGCTGGGGGCCGCGCTGCCGTGGGGCACGATCCTGGTCAACGTCTCCGGCTCGCTGGGCGCGGGGGTGGTCGCGGGGCTGGCGGCCTCGGCGGTGCTGCCCGAGCCCTGGCGGCTGGTGGTCGCCGGCGGGTTCCTCGGCGCCTACACCACGTTCTCGACCGCGATGGTCGACTCGCTGCGGCTCGTCGAGCACGGCGCGCCGCTGCGGGCCGTGGTGAACCTGCTGCTGCCATTGGTGCTGGCGATCCTCGCCGCGCTGGCCGGCTGGTGGCTGGTCGCCTGACCCGCGTCGGGTCGGGGCGGAGCTCCCGCTCACCGCGCCGGGCGCTACGCCTCGTCGGGCAGGGTGATGCTGCCGTCTGCCCGCAGGGGGAACGCGGGGTTGTGGGCGATCTCCCACAGATGGCCGTCGGGATCGGTCACGTAGGCGGAGTAGCCGCCCCAGTCGGCACGGCGCCCGGGCCGGGCGATCCAGCCGCCGGCGCGCACCGCCGCCTCGACGGTGGCCTCCACCTCGTCCTGTGAGGCGACGTTCATGGCCAGGGCCATGGTGGCGCCCGACGGGGCGGCCGGGTCCAGGCCGGCCTCCGCGGCGAGGTCGGCACGCGGGAAGAGGGCGAGGACGAGCGCGCCGCCGCGCACGAAGACGATGGTGTCCTCGACGGAGGCCGCGGAGGGCTCCCAGCCGAGCCCCGCGTAGAACCGCAGGGCACGGTCGAGGTCCTCCACGCCGAGCGTGATCAGGCTCACGTGCGCCATCGCGACCTCCACCTCGCTCCTGCGGCGCACCGTAGCCCGCGCCGGGTCGCGGGCGTCGTCTCAGAGCGACGGGGGCTTGCCGAACACCGTCGTGACCCGGCGCGCGAAGCCCTCGCGCTCGTGCGCGGTGGTCAGCGCCTGCTCCATCATGGTGCTGAAGTCCCGGTAGGCGTCGCGGTAGGCCGTGACCGGCGCGCGCCCGGCCAGCCGCTCACGCAGGTCCCGGGCCCGATCGCCGCTGGCGGCCGTGGCGACGCCCGAGGCCAGCGTCCCCCACGGCCCGCCCGTCGCCAGATCCAGCGCCAGGCCCAGGCCCGGCAGGGCGAAGCTGGTGCCGCGCACCCACGGCGGCCTCGCCCGGGTCGGCTGCGCGGCCGCATCGAAGAGATCGCCGAAGTACTCGTCCTCGAGCGCTCGCACCTCCTCGGGGCTGAGCATCCGCACATGGTGCGCGGTGTCGGGCTGGGGGCCCGCCGTCGCGCGCGCGAGCCGGCCCTGGCGCTGCCGCAGCGCGTCCTCCAGCAGCTCGACCGGGTGGGAGGGCGTGCGGGTGCGGCGCATGAGGATCGCCCAGCCCAGCGGGAACGCATCGAACTCCTCGCGGAGCCCCTCGGTCGCCCGGGGCAGGCGGGCGCGTGCCTGCTCGCCGAGGCGGCGCGCCAGGTAGCGGGTGAACAGCAGCGTCTGCCGCGTGCGCAGCGGCTCCAGCCGGGGCGAGGCGAGGTAGCAGGCATCGTGCAGCCGGGCCAGAGCGGGCAGGTAGCTGACCCGGAACCGGTCGATCACGGCCGCGACCAGCCGCCCCTGCTCCTCCTCGCCGCGGTGGGCGAGCAGCCCGCGCACGTGCTCGTCGAGCCGCCCCTGCGTGCCGTCCGCGAGCAGCAGCCCCGCCAGGCACTTGCTGCCGATGAAGGCGTTGTCGGCGACGAGGTCGCTCGCGGCCCGGTGTCGCGCCTCCTCGCCGACGTGTGCGAGCTGCTCCAGCGTCGTGACGAACCGGCGGGTGGGGCCGGCGGCCAGCGGCGTGGGGCCCGACGCCCGGCCGTCGGCCGCCGTCGACGTGCGCGGGTCGAGGTCGACGAGCAGCAGCTCCGACTCCTGCGCGGCCTCGGTGGCCAGCTCCACGGTCTCGTAGGGGGCCGGCGCCAGGGCACGGGGGACCACCGCCCGATCCCGGCGGCCGATGCGGGCGCGCAGGCCCTCGAGGAGCTCGTCGGTCGACCCGGTGATGGTGGTCGGCGCGGTGCCGTCGAGATACAGCCGGTCACCGAGCGCGACCGCCTCCAGGAACCCGAGCACGGTGCTGAGCTCGGGGAGCGACAGGTGCGTCCCCTCGTGGCGCTCGGGGTGCAGCAGCAGGCTCAGCGCCCGCTCGACCGCGCGGCGGTTGAGCATCAGCCCCCCGGCGCAGACCGCGACGGGGCGCGAGCCCGCCTCCGCGTTTCCCATCACGCGCTCACGAGGGGTAGTCGGGGTAGCTGTCCTTGAACACACCCTGGTGGAGCAGCACCTCGGCGACCGCCGTGTCGCTGTCGTCGAGGATGGTGGTCAGCGTCCAGTACGACTCGGTGCGTCGGCTCTCGGAGAGCGCCACGATCTCGCGCTCGAGCTGGTAGGGCCGGCCCACGAACAGCGGACCGTGAAGCATGCGGATCTCGAGGTCGATGAACAGCCCCACCGACGGCTGGCGGACCTGGAAGCCGGCCTGGGAGCTGGAGGCCATCGCGAGCACGCTGACCATCTCGGTGGGGATGATCGGCCCGCCCCACGGCGAGGCGTCGTGATACCAGGGGCTGGGCTCGGTGATCTTGTCGAGCTTCTCGGCGAGGGTGAACGGATAGAGGTCGCCCATGTGGGTGTCGAGCCCCATCCGCGCCTCCTCGCGGGCGCGGCCGCGCTGCCCGACGTGGAGCTGGTCCAGGATCACGGGGTGGTCCAGGGGACGGCCCCTGGCGCGCTCGAGCCGTGCGCGCACCTCGGTGTCCTCGCCCTCGCCGACGAGCGCCGTGCCGGTCAGCACCGGGGTGCCGTCGGCCTTCTCCGCGTCGATGGTGGCACGGGCACGGCCGCCGCCGTCGGTGAGCGCGGCGGCACGCACCTCGTCGCCCTCGACGCACATGTTCTGGAAGTGGGCGCTGATGCAGCCGCGCTCGAACCAGCGGGGCCCGAAGGCCTGGACCAGCAGCGGATCGAACTGGCTGAAGTGGGTGGGCCCCTCGATCGGCGCGCCCGACAGGCCCAGGTCGCTGGCCACCGACTCGTCGTGGACGCTGGCGTGGTCGCCGTAGGACTGCTCGGCCAGCATCTGGCGCGGCGGGCGCAGCGGCCCGACCAGCAGCATCGGCGTGGCGAACGCGGGCTCGCCCAGGGCGGCCGCCGAGGCGGGGCTCGCGGTGGTCGGGTCCGGTCGCTCGCTCATGAGGGCTCCTACTCGAGGTTGGCGTAGCTCGTGCTGCGGTCGTCGGCCCGGGTGCCGAGCGTCTCGGCGACCACCGCCTGCAGGTCGGCGAGGAAGTCATCGATGACCGGTGCGTTGCCGGCGCACACCGTGGCGTGCAGCGAGTCGGGAGGGCCCTGCCGGTCGAGGTGCCAGCCGCCGCGCGCGGCCAGGGCGTCGCCGATCGCGAAGACGTCGAGGTGGTTCTCCCAGCCCACGTCCACGGCCATCGCCAGCAGGTGCGCGTCGGGCTGGCCGAGCACCCGCAGCCCGTCGATCGCGCAAATGCCCTCGACCATGCGGTGGTGGGCGTCGAGCGTGGTCGCGGTCAGCCGCCGGTAGCCGTCGAGCCCGAGGTGGTGCAGCACCGCCCAGGCGGCCGCCATCGGCGGCGCGGCCCGGGTGCCCTGCATGCCGGGCGAGGCGTAGAAGCCGCCGAGCCACCCGTCGAACACGAAGGTCTGGTAGCGGCGCAGCTCCCGGGTGCGGTGCAGCAGCACCGAGGCGCCCTTGGGCGCGTAGCCGAGCTTGTGGATGTCGGCGGAGATCGAGGTGACGTCCTCGACGCGGAAGTCCCACGGGGCGACGTCGTGGCCGAGCTGCTCCATGAACGGCAGGACGAACCCGCCCATGCAGGCGTCGACGTGGAAGTTGGCGTCGACCGCGGCGGCGACCGCGGCCAGCTCGGGGATCGGGTCGATCACGCCCTGCGGGTACTGGGGCGCGGAGCCCACGACCAGCACGGTGTTGTCGGTCACGCGCGCGGCCATCGCCTCGACGTCGGCCCGCCAGTCGTCGTCGACGGCGACCTTGTGCAGCTCGATGCCGAAGTAGTGCGCGGCCTTGTGGAACGCCGCGTGTGCGCTCTCGGCGACCACCATCTCGGGTGCGGTGATGCCGTGCTCCTGCCTCCCGCGCTCCCGGGCGGCCTTGCAGGCCAGCAGGATGCTCTCGGTGCCGCCGGAGGTCATGAACCCGGCGGCGCTCTCGGGCCCGTGGAACAGCTCGCGGCAGATGCCGACCACCTCGGACTGGATCTCGCCGAGGCTCGGGAACGCCTGGGTGTTGAGGGCGTTCTCGTGGAGGAAGAGCTGGCTGGCGCGCTCGGCGGCCTCGTGGGGCCCCGGCCCGCCGTCGAACACCATCCCGAAGGTGCGCCCGTCCTGCCAGCGGGCGTCGTGGGCGCGCTTGGCCTCGAGGCTGGCGATGACCTCATCGACCGGGGTGCCGTGCTCGGGCAGGGCCATGGACGCTCCGTGTCGGTGACGCTCGACGCGTGTCGGCGGGGGCGGCCGGCAAGGCTAGTGCTCGACGCACCGCGTCCGACGGTGAATCGTGGCATCCCCTCCCGGCGGCATC
>SKLC01000305.1 GCA_007123425.1 Nitriliruptoraceae bacterium | reverse complement strand
GTGGCCTCGCAGCTGCGGGTGGCGCTGCGCATCGGCGGCGTGCTGCTGGGCCTCCTCGCGGCCGCCGCGCTCGTCGCCCACCTCGTCGAGGGTCGGCTCTGACCGAGGGCCGGCCGGGACGCGTCAGACCAGCAGGCGGGAGACGGGGCGCTCGCGGGTGGGGGCGTACGCGCGCCAGGCGGTCGCCAGACGTCGCACGCCCTCCGTCAGCGCGTCCTCGGGGCGGGCGTAGACCACCCGCAGGCCGCGACGGTTGCCCTCGTCGACCGAGAGGGCGGTGCCGGGCACGACCGCCACGCCGTGTCGGCGCGCGATCTCGGCGAACTCGTCGGCATTGCCCTCCGGCAGCTCCACCCACAGCGACAAGCCGCCGGTGGGGGTGCGCCACCCCCAGTCGGGCAGGTGCTCGCGCAGCAGCCTGCACAGCAGGTCGCGCCGCGGGACCAGCTCCGCTCGGCGCTCGCGGACCACCTCGTCGGTGCGCTCGAGCAGACGCAGCGCGAGCAGCTGGGTCATCATCGAGGTCCCGAAGTCGCTGACCGTCTTGGCGGCCAGGGTCCGAAGCGCCTCGCGCTCGGGGACGCGCACCCATCCCACGCGCAGCCCCGCCCAGAAGAGCTTGGCGGTCGAGCCCACCGTGTGGATCGGCGCCTGGGGCGCCGCCGCGGCGATCGGGGGCGGGGTGGGGCCCTCGTCCAGGTCGACGCGCGCCAGGGTGTGGTCCTCGATCACGGCCAGGCGCGACCGGGCGGCGAGGTCGGCGATCTCGTTGCGGCGCTCGGCGGGCAGCACCGTGCCGGTGGGGCTGTGGAAGTGGGGCGTCACGTAGAGCAGCCGGGGCTGGAGCCGCTCGACGAGATCGGCGAGCAGGTCGCTGCGCACCCCGTGCTCGTCCAGCGGCACGGGGATCATCCGCGCCCCGAGGGCGCGGAAGGCGTCGAGGGCACCGGGGAAGGTGGGGCTCTCGACCAGGACCGCGTCGCCGGGCTGCAGGTGCTGGCGGGCGATCAGCCAGATCGCCTGCTGCGCCCCGGTGGTGATGACCACCTGATCCTCGACGGTGGGCACCTGCTGCTCGCCGAGGCGGCGGGCGACGAGCTCCCGCAGCTCGCGCAGCCCCGCGGGGGCATAGCCGTGCTGGGTGGTCAGCGCGGCGGCGTCGGCGGCGGACACCGAGCTGAGCACGTCGACCACGGTCGGCGTACCCATCACCGCCGCAACCGAGAGGTCGACGATGTCGTCCTCCGCGCGCACCGGCGCGGGCGTGGGGGTCTCCGCGCGGTCGGTGATGTAGAGGCGGGAGGTCGAGGCCGCATCCGACTCCGAGGCGCCCGCGTCTGGCCGGCGGACCCAGGTGCCCGACCCCTGGCGGCTCTCGAGCCACCCGTCGGCCTTGAGCCGCTCGTAGGCGGTCACGACCGTGGCCCGGCTGACCGACAGCGCCGTTGCCAGCGTGCGCTCGGGCGGCAGGACCGTGCCCAGGGGGATCTCGCCCCGGTCCACCGCGCGGCGCAGGGCGTCGGAGATCCGGCGGTAGAGCGGTCCCTCGCCCTCGAGGTCGAGGAGCTCCGCCAGATGCGGGCCAGTCTCACGGATTGGATCGTCCAATACCTATCCAATTTTGGTGTGCTTAGGTTTGCAAGCGGTCCAACCGTCCCGTACAGTACCTCTCACACGCAGGGAACGTCAGGGTCTCTCCCACCCGGCTCCCCGCGACGGTGACGTTCGACGCGGATCCGGACCGGTGCTCCTCTACCGGCCGCCGCGGGTCACCGACACAACCAAAGACTTGCGCGGGAGGCTCTCCCTCTCCCATCGCTCCCGCGCACGCTCGGGTGGAATCGGGCCCAGCTCCCTCTCCCCCCAGGCGGCTCCCACCGCCCGGATGCTCTCTCCCAAACAGCGCATCCCGGGCCCGACGAGACCCCCGAGCTCCCGACGCCCCCCGGTCTCTCCCCCGGGGGGCGTCTTCGTGTGCAGGGACGACCCGTCCGGCCGGAAGCTGCGGAGTCGGCCGGGCCGCGCCCGACCGCAGTGCGGTGCCACGGGAGCCACGCCACCGCCCCAGGCGGGCGCGGGGACCCGCGGCAGCCCACAGCTCGGAGACGGGCCGTCAGTCCAACTGCAGCGACGGCACGCCCTCGAGGCCGTCGAGGAGCCGGACGCGCACGCCGCATTCCCGCAGGAAGTCGCGCACGTGGTCCCAGCCCTCGTAGCGGCCGCTGAGCGCGACCACCTCGCCGACCCCGCTGTTGGCGATCAGCTTCGCGCAGCCGAAGCAGGGTGCGCCGGTGCAGTACAGCGAGGCGCCCTGCCGCTCCTCGGGCGAGGAGAACAGCAGCGCGTTGGCCTCCGCATGGATCGCGATGCACTCGCCGTAGTCGTGGCCCTGCGGCGCATCCGAGGTGGCGCGAGGGCAGGCGCCCTCGTCACAGTGCGGATAGCCGGCCGGGCCGCCGTTGTAGCCGGTGGCCACGATCCGCCGGCCCTGGACCAGCACCGCCCCGTGATGGCGCCGGCTGCAGGTCGCGCGGGTGGAGGTCGTCCGGGCCAGCTCCAGGAAGTACTCGTCCCACGAGCGTCGCTGCACGAGGTGCTCCTCGTCGTCGAGCCTCGACGTCCCGGGGAAGGCGGCTGGTGCCGCGGGGACCACGCTGCGCAGGCAGGCTAGCCGCCGTCCGGCAGCGGCGGGTGCCCCGGCGCGGCGAGGCCCGTCAGAGGTTGCCGCGACGGGCCTGCGCGCGCTCGATCGCCTCGAACAGCGCCTTGAAGTTGCCCAGCCCGAACCCGGTCGCGCCCTCGCGCTGGATGATCTCGTAGAAGACCGTGGGGCGGTCCTGGACCGGCTCGGTGAAGATCTGGAGCAGATAGCCCTCGTCGTCACGGTCGACGAGGATCCCCAGCTCCGCGAGGTCGTCCCACGGCTCGTCGACGTCGCCGACGCGCTGCGGCAGCTGCTCGTAGTACTCGGCCGGCACGTCGAGGAAGCCCACGCCGCGCTCGCGCATCGCTCGGACCGTGCCGATGATGTCGTCGGTGGCCAGCGCGAGATGCTGGACGCCTGCGCCGTCGTACGCCTCGAGGAACTCGGCGATCTGGGAGCGCTTGGGCCCCTCGCCGGGCTCGTTGATCGGCAGCTTCACCTCGCCGCGGCGGTCGACGAGCACCTTCGACATCAGCGAGGTGTCGGCGGTCGCGATCTCCTCCTCGGTGAAGTGGCGGAACTGCGACAGCCCGAGCACCCGCTCGTAGAAGGAGGTCCAGGCCTCCATGCCGCCCGGGTGGACGTTGCCGACCACGTGGTCGATCGTGCGCAGGCCCACGGGCTGCGAGGCAGGGGCCTGCGCGGGCGCAAAGCCCGGCAGGTGCACGCCGTCGTAGCGCTCGCGCTCGACGAAGGTGTGCACGGTGTCGCCGTAGGCCTCGATGGTCGCGAGCACCACCTCGCCGTGCTCGTCGCGGCGCCGCGTCGGCGCCTGGTGGGGCTTGGCGCCGCGCTGTACGGCCTGCTCGAAGGCGGTGGTGGCGTCGGGGACCGCGAAGGCGACGTCGCGGATCCCGTCGCCGTGGCGCGCCTGGTGGCGCACGACCTCGTGATCGGGATCGAGGCCGCTGGTGAGCACGAAGCGGATCCGGTCCTGCTCGAGCACGTACGAGACGCGGTCGCGCACCCCCGTCTCGGGGCCCGCGTAGGCCACCGGGTGGAACCCGAAGGCCGTGCGGTAGTAATGGGCGGCCTGCTTGGCATTGCCGACCCACAGCTCGACGAAGTCGTAGCCGCGGAGCGGCAGCGGGTCCGAAGCCATCACGAGGTCGATGTCCTTGCCGGGGGAGACGGCGGCCACCGGCGCGTTGACGCCGTGCGAGCCCGAGGAGCGCCATCTGCAGGCAAGGGAACCAGGGTCGTGGTCGGCCTCCGGGCTGCGGCACCGTCCGACCGGGCGGGACGGGTCGATCGCTGCCCGACCGCGGGGGGCCGGGGTGCGGTGGGTCCACACCGCGTCACGGTGGCCGGACGCCTGTGCCGCCCAGACCGCGTCCTACTGGGCGGGCGGGATGTGGCCGGGGGGCAGGTCGCTGCGGCCCTCCAGCGGCGAGAGCTCGAACTCCTCGCGGCCGATGCGCAGGAACTCCACCGGGCGGTCGTCGGCGAGATGCTCGCTGACCAGCTGCGGGACGTCCTCGACGGTCACGCCCCCGTACCAGACGTCGTCGGGGGCGACGTAGATCGAGGGCCCCACCATGCAGGGCTCGAGGCATCCCGAGGCCACGACCTTGACGTCGACCAGGCCCTGCCGGCCGGTCTCCTCCCGCAGGGCCTCGAAGAGGTTCGCCGAGCCCCTGCGGATGCATGAGGGGCGGGGGTGCTCCTGCGGACGCTCGTTGATGCAGACGAACACCCACTTGCGTGGCATCCCGACGCGGGCCATGGCTGCCTCCCGACCGACGATCGTCTCGGCTCTCGGCCGTGGACCGTAGCGGACGTCGGCATCCGACCACCTGCACGAACGAGCGCCCCTGCCCCGAGGGCCGAATGGTGCCCGTCGCCCGATCGGGCCCCGCCGGCGTCGTCCCGGGCGACCGCCCTACGGTGGTCGCACCCACCGACACCAGGAGCACGCGTGGCGGACCTCATCAGCGACCTGATCTCCAGCGCACGCCGGATCGCGGTCGTCGGCGCGTCCGACGACCCGGACAAGCCCAGCAACGAGGTCTTCCGGGTGCTGCGCGACGCCGGGTACGACGTCGTGCCGGTGAACCCAGAGGCCGATGAGGTCCTGGGTGTGCCGGCCGTGGGCTCCCTCGCCGAGGTCGAGGCCCCCATCGACATCGTCGACGTCTTCCGGCGGCCGGAGCACGCCCCTGACGTCGCCCGCGAGGCCGTCGCGGCGGGTGCGGGCACCGTGTGGCTGCAGCAGGGCATCACCTCGGCCGAGGCGCGCCGGATCGCCCAGGACAACGGCGTCGGCTTCGTCGAGGACCTCTGCCTCGGCGCGACCGTCCGGCAGGCCGGCCTCGATCCAAAGGGCTGACCGCCCGGCCC
>SKLC01000061.1 GCA_007123425.1 Nitriliruptoraceae bacterium | reverse complement strand
GGGCCCGCCAACGCCGCGATCCGGGCGCAGCCGGCGCAGGCCGTGCGCGGCCGGCTCAAGCTCACCGAGCAGGGTGAGGTCATCGCCGCCCGCTACCACGATCCGACGCTGGCCCACCGGCACCTCGAGCAGATCGTCAACGCGGTGCTGTCGACCACGCGGGCCGACGAGTCGGACGAGCTCACGGATGACGACGCCCAGCTCATGGACGAGCTCGCCGGCCGGTCGCGCGAGGCCTACCGCGAGCTGGTCCACCGCACGCCGTCGCTGGCCACCTACCTCCAGCAGGCCACCCCACTGGCGACCGTCCCGGAGCTCAACATCGGCTCGCGCCCCGCCAAGCGCACCGCGAGCGCCGGCATCGAGGACCTGCGCGCCATCCCCTGGGTGTTCGCCTGGACGCAGTGCCGCATCAACCTGCCCGCGTGGTACGGCCTGGGCTCGGCGCTGGGCGGCTGGGCCGGACACGACGGCGCGCGCTGGGAGCGGCTGCGGCAGCTGGTGGAGCGCTCCTCCCTGCTGCGCACGGCCCTGGACAACGTGGAGATGGCGCTGGCCAAGACCGACATGACCGTGGCCATCGACTACGCCCAGCTCGCCGACGACGGGGTCCGCTCCGCCGTGCTGCCGCGCATCGTCGCCGAGCACGACCGCACCGTGGACGCGCTGCAGCGCATCCGGGGCCGCGACCACGTGCTGGGCGGCGCCCCGGAGCTCGACGAGGCGCTGCGGCTGCGCGAGCCCTACCTGGACCCGCTGCACCTGGTGCAGGTGGGGCTGCTGCGCCGCCTGCGCGACGTGCCGGACGGCCCCGACGCCGAGCGGCTGCGCGCCGCGGTGCTGGTGGCCACCAACGGCATCGCCTCCGGCCTGCGCAACACCGGCTGAGGCCGGGAGGCGACTCGACGCGGGGCGCAAGCTCGGAGACCGGCCGGGGCTGCTGCTGCCCTGCTCGAGCGGCCGCACGGCAGGGGCCGGACAGTCGTGGCCGGCAGACGGGGGCACCTCCTCGGTCGGACGGTCGCCGGGGGCTACGGTCGCCGTGCGCCGACGCAGGGAGCGTGGCGCGAGGTTGGAACGAGATGGCGCAGACGTGGCCGGCAGCGCGGCTCACCGCCACCGAGACGGGTGAGCTCGATCTGGCCCGCACCCACCTGCGGGCCCTGGTGGCGGCCGCGGACGCCCTGGTCGCCGCCGCGGGCCACGACCCCGACCTCGCCGACTGCCGCCAGGCCGGCTGTGGGCTCGCCGAGGTGGAGCACGGGCAGCGGCTGTGCGCCCTGGCCCACCGGCTGGCCCTGCTCGACCTCGAGGATCCGACCGCGGCCGACGCCCTCCTCCGGTCACCATCGGAGTCCGGCCGCAGCCAGGACGGGGGCGTCGCCGCGGCGGAGGGGGCCTTCCGCACCGCGCTCGTGGAGTCGCTCGATGCGGTCCGGGCCTGCCGCAGCGTCTGGCACCGCGAGGGCCGCTGCGCCTTCGCGCACGGCGCCGACATCGACGGCTGCGGCGAGGTGCTGCGGGCCGCCCACCTCGCGGGTTGAGGCCCGTGGGACGGCGGTTGTGACCAGCGCACGGTCTCCCGGCAACCGTCAAGCGCCCGCGCCCCGATGCCGATGGGAGGGCAGGGCGCCGACGCAGCCGGGATCCGGCCCGAGGACCGGACAGGACGAGGACGCGGGGTGCTGCACGACGACTGGACCCACGGCGCGGTGACCGCCCGTGCGAGGAGGGGATCGATGAGCCCTGGGCGCGGGCCGACCGCCGACCGGTCGCATCGTCCCGTGATCGTGCGACAGCACCGCGAGCCGCGCGTGCACCGCGACGACCACCCCCGCGTCGACGAGACTGCGCGCGACAGCGTGCGCGATCACCGCGAGGACGTGGTCCGTCGGCTGCTGGCACGCGGGCTGAGTCCCACCACCCTGCTCGCGCTCGTGCCCGACTTCCGCCCCGTCGTCGAGCGGGTCACCGGCCGGCGCTGAGCCGCTGCGGCCGATCGCGACCGCCTCGGCTCATCCGCGGGCGGCGAGCAGGCGGGCCGTCAGGCCGGTGTGCCGCCGGGTCGCCCGCTGGTGTCGGGCGGACGCGCGCAGCGTCTCGGCCTGCCCGACCACGATGAGCGCCCGCCGGGCCCGGGTCACCCCGGTGTAGACCAGGCTGCGCCACAGCATCCGCGACTGCGACCGGTCGCACACCAGCACCACCACGGGCCACTCACCGCCCTGCGCCTTGTGCACCGTCACGGCCCAGGCCCGAGTGAGGTGGCGCGCGTCGTCGCGGCGGTAGGTGACCTCGCCGCGCGGGAAGGCGACCCGCAGGGTCCCCTCCCTGCGGGAGAGATCCACCACCCGGCCGACGTCGCCGTTGGCGACGTCGAGCTCGGCGTCGTTGCGCGTCTGCATCACCCGGTCGCCCTCGTGGAACCCAGCGACCGCGACCCGCCCCTCGGCGGGGTTGATGCGCTCCTTGAGCGCGGCGTTGAGGGCGTCGACGCCCGCCGGGCCCTTGTACATCGGCGCGAGCACCTGGATGTCGTCGATGGCCACGTCGAAGTAGTCGGGCGCGCGTTCGGCCACCGTCTGCACCACCCGGTCGACGATCGCCTCGCGCCGGGGCTCCTCGGCGAGGAAGACGTCGCCGTCCGCGCCGCGCAGGGGCCCCACCTGCCCGGCCAGCAGCTCCCGGGCCAGGGTCACGATGCGGCTCCTCGCCGCCTGGCGGTGGATCTCCGTCAGGCGGGTGGCCGGTATCACCTCCGAGCGCAACAGGTCGGCGAGCACGTCCCCCGGGCCCACCGACGGCAGCTGGTCCGGGTCGCCCACCAGCAGCAGGTGCGAGCCGGTGTCCACCGCCCCCACCAGGCGCGCTGCGAGCCACGTGTCGCACATCGACACCTCGTCGACGATCACCAGGTCCTGGGGCAGCCGCTCCTGCTCGCCGTAGCGGAACACGAAGCCACCGCCCTCGATGGGGCGGGCCTCGAGCAGCCGGTGGATGGTGGTGGCGGGCCGGCCGACCAGCTCCTCGAGGCGCTTGGCGGCGCGGCCCGTGGGGGCGCACAGCGCCACCTCGAGGTCGTGGGCCTCGGCCGCGCGCACCACCTCCTCCACGCTGCGGGTCTTGCCGGTGCCCGGCCCGCCGGTGAGCACCGACACCGGGCTGGCGAAGACCTGGCGCACCGCGGCGAGCTGGCCGTCGGTGAGCTCCTCGGCGGGCTCGAGATCGCTCACCAGCCCCGTGAGCCGGCCCGGCCACTCGATGAGCCGGCCCAGTCCGTCCGCGAGCGACTGCTCGGTCGCGGCCGCCTGGGGCGTGGTCACCACCACGTGCCCGCCCACCTCCTCGCGCACGAGGTCGCCCGCCTCCACGGCGGCGTCGATCCCCTCGGCGGCGAGCAGCGCGTCCACCCGCAGCAGCCGCGTGACCTCCTCGAGGCAGGCCTCCTCGGGCAGGTGCTGGTGGCCCTGACCGCGGCGGGCTGCGGTCACGGCGGCGCGTGCGCCGGCAGCCAGCCGCTGCGGGTCGGCGGGGTCGACACCGAGCGAGCGGGCGAGCGCGTCGACGTGGGCGAAGCGCACCCGCTCGGCGTCCAGCAGGTCGTAGGGGCGCTCGCGGGCGATCGACGCGGCCTGGGCACCGAGGTGGGCGTGCACGGCCCGGGCGACCTCCAGCGGCCAGCCGCAGGGCTCGACCAGGCGCACCAGCTCCGCCAGGGCCCTCCCGGTCATCCAGGCGTCGTGGAGCGCGTCCGCCTCGAGGTCCTCGAGGCCGGCCTCCGTGCGCAGTCGCTGCGGCTCCTCCTCGATGACCCGGCCGGCGCCCCGCCCGAAGGTGGTCAGCACCCGCTCCCGGACACCGAGCGGCACGTCGTCGAAGCGCTCCGAGGTCAAGAACGCCCGCAGCCCCGTGACCGTCGTGGGGGTGAGCTGCTCGTAGAAGACGGTCTCGAAGGTCGTGCCGTGGCGGGGGTGCTCACGCCACCGCCCCACCACCCGGACCGACTGCCCGTCGACGAGCTCGGAGAGCGGACCCGCGCACCGGACCGTCTCGCCCCGGGGCACGGAGAGCTCCACGACGCCGAACCCGGTGTCCCGATCGGCGTAGACGACCCAGGCGACCTCGCCGGTGAGCTCCTCGTCGTCGCCGAGGAGCCGCTCGGTCACTCGACCGGTGGGGCGCTGCCGCCCGGAACCGGATCGACCATGGGCCCGCCGACCTCGTAGGGCACCTCGTCGGGGTCAGGCTCCTCGCCGGACTGCTGGCGCCCGAGCGCCCAGCCGATGACGAACCCGACGCCGACGCCTCCGGCCACGTAGGCCACCAGCGTGCGCCGCCGCATCGTGACGCCGCGCCGGCGACGGCGCCGCTTCATCGCCTCCTCGCTCAGCTGCTGGCCGCGCTCGGTCGCCTCGTCCGCGGCGCCCGCCACCGCCTTGAGCACGCGCACCAGCGTGGCGGGCAGCACGGCCAGGCCCGTGAACAGCGCCCGCAGGGCCCGCCACAGGCCCAGCTCGGCCTGGCGCATCACGGGCTCGAGCTCGTCCAGGCGCTGGCGCACGACCGGCTCGAGCTCCTCCCAGCGCTCGCGCACCACGGGCTCCACCTCGCTCCAGCGCTCGCGCATGACCGGCTCGATCTCGCTCCACCGGTCCCGGAGCACCGGCTCGAGGTCGCCCCAACGCTCGCGCACGACCGGTTCGAGGTGCTCGAAGCGCTCCCGGAGGTCGCCGCCGACCTCCTGGGCGCGCCGCCGGGTTGCATCGAGCTGTGCTGAGGCTGTGGCCACGGTCGCGCTCCTGACGTTCCTCGGGTCCCTGCTCGCGCACGGCGGGATCGCTGCCCCGATGCGCACTGCCCACGAACCTAGCGAACCGCTCCCGCGTCGGGACCCGGCGGTTCGGACATCCGGGGACGTCCTGGACGCGCTGCCCGCTCAGCCGCCGTCGGGGCGGATCAGCGCCCACCGCAGCTCGCGGGTGGCCGTGAGCTCGTCCAGCAGCTCATCGGCCGGCGCCAGCTGGCCCGGCGTCCAGGCCCCCGGCCGGCCGCGGGCGAGCACGGCGTCGAGCAGC
>SKLC01000365.1 GCA_007123425.1 Nitriliruptoraceae bacterium | reverse complement strand
CGCGGGGACCGCTTGACGCAGATCTGCGCCCCGAGGTCGAGCATCGACTGGTTCCACGCCCAGCCGCGGCCCAGCGGCACCAGCTCGTCGGCCAGGTCCTGGGCGCGGGCCGGGGTGAGCCGAGCGCCAGCGGCCGCCCGGGCGAGCACGCGCGCCGCGTTGGTGTCCAGCACCCCGTGGTCCCGCTCGAACGCGAAGGCCAGCACCGCCCGGGCCGTGTAGGGGCCCACGCCCGGCAGCGCCAGCAGCGCGTCGAGGTCGTCGGGGAGGCGACCGTCGTGCTCCTCGCTCACCACGACCGCGGTCCGGTGCAGGTTCAGCGCGCGACGGTTGTAGCCCAGCCCCTCCCAGAGCCGCAGCACCTCGCCCACCGGGGCCGCGGCGCAGGACGCGGGCGTCGGGAAGCGCTCGAGGAACTCCTCGTAGCGCGGCACGACGCGCGCGACCTGGGTCTGCTGGAGCATCAGCTCGCTGACCAGCACCGCCCACGGGTCGCGGGTGCGCCGCCAGGGCAGGTCCCGGCGGCGGGCCTCGCCCCAGTCGAGCAGCCGCTGACGGAGGCGCGCATGCGGCATGGCGACGGTCATGGTGGATCTGCTACCTCGCACGGTGACGGCACGGCACGCTGCACGACGGCGTCCCGGCCCCCAGGGTTGGCCCGGAAGGACCGCGTGGGCACGCCGCGCACGCGGTACGCGAAGGAGCGCGACCCACCCGACGGGTCCCACCCGCCGCGACCCACCGCCGGGGCCCGACGACCGGGCGCGGCAGCGTACTGGGACGGCACCGATTAGGGTTCGCACACCCGCCGGTATGGGAGTCCGGCGCCGGGACGGACGGGAGAGGGAGCACCCATGGGCATCCCCGAGCAGCGGGACACGACGACGAGCGCACGCCGCCTGACCTCGTGGCTCGCCCGCACGCTGCCTGACGCCGAGGGGGTCGAGGTCACCGGGGTGAGCACCCCCGACGCGACCGGCTTCAGCAACGAGACGCTGCTGCTCGACGTGGCCTGGCCCGGCCCGCGTGACGAGCGGCCCACCGGGCTGGCCGTGCGCATCGCCCCCACCGGCTACCACCTCTTCCCCGAGCCGGAGTTCGACCGGCAGTACCGCGTGCTGCGCTGGCTCGGCGAGCACGCCGACGTGCCGGTCCCCGCCGTGCTGGGCTACGAGGAGGACCCGGACCTGCTCGGCGCCCCGTTCTTCGTGATGCAGCGCGTCGACGGCCGGGTGCCGGCCGACAACCCGCCCTACCACGCGGACGGCTGGATGACCGAGCTCGACCACGACGAGCGCGCACAGGTGTGGTGGGGCGGGATCGACAGCATCGCCGCGATCCACCGCGTGGAGGCCGACCCGCAGGCGCTGGACTTCCTGCGCCGACCGGAGCTGGGCGACAGCCCCGCGGAGCAGGAGCTGGGCTACTACGAGCGCTTCCTGGCATGGGTGGAGCAGGACGAGCCCGTGCCGGCCGCCGCCCGGGCGCGCGAGTGGCTGCGTGACCACCTGCCCGACACGCGGGGCCGCACGCCGGTGCTGGCCTGGGGCGACGCCCGCATCGGCAACATCGTCTTCGACCGGGCGCTGGCCCCCGCGGCGATCCTCGACTGGGAGATGGCCACGCTCGGGGACCCGGAGCTCGACGTCGCCTGGACGCTGTTCATGGACCACCACCACACCCGGCTGGGCAACGTGGAGCGGCTGGCCGGCCTGCCCTCCCGGGAGGCGACGGTGCGCCGCTACGAGGCCGCCACCGGCCACACGCTCGAGCACCTCGACTTCTACGAGGTCCTGGGCGCCTTCCGGTTCGCCATCATCTGGGCCCGGCTGGCAGTGCTGTTCAAGACCTGGGGGCTGCTGGAGCCGGAGGCGCGCATGGCCCAGGACAGCCCCGCGAGCCAGATCATCGACGAGCTGCTGGAGACACGGTGAGCGACGCCCTGCCCGACCCGCTGATCCCCGAGGACGAGTACCGCCACCCGCCGGACGCCTCCGTGCCCCTGTGGAACGAGTCGTGGTACCTCGACGCGGTCACCGACGACGGGGACCTCGGCGCCTACCTGCGCTACTCGCTCTACCCCAACGAGGGCGTGGCCTGGGTCTGGGCGTGCGTGGTCGGCCGGGATCGCGAGCTCGTCGCCCTGGTCGACCACGAGCTGCCGCTGCCCAGCGACCCGGCGAGCCTGGACCTCGACGCCGGCGGGGTGCGCCTGCGCCAGCAGGTGGCCGAGCCCTTCGGCGAGGTCAGCGTGCACCTGGAGGGCGACGCGGTCCGCTACCCGCGCCCCGGCGCGCTCTACGAGGGCTCGGGCGGCACGGAGGCACGCCTGGCGCTGGCGCTGACCTGGTCGCCGCTGGCGGGCCCCTACCCCTATCCCGGCATGACCCGCTACGAGGTCGCCTGCACCGTGCGCGGCCACGTCGAGGTCGACGGCGAGCGGCTGGAGGTGGCCGGCGACGGCGAGCGCGATCACTCCTGGGGCCATCGCGACTGGTGGGCCTTCCCCTGGATGTGGACCTGGGGCCGGCTCGACGACGGGACCTACCTCCACGCCACCAAGCCCGACATCGACGGCATCGACTACGAGCCCGGCTTCGCGCTCTCCCCCGACGGCCACCTGACCGAGGTCAGCGGCTTCACGCCCCACCACGACCTGGACGCCGACGGCCTGCCCCGCCACACCGAGGCCCGGATCCACGACCTCACCGTGCGGGTCACGCCACTGCACGCCTCGCCGCTGCGCCTCGACGCGCCCGACGGCCGGGTCACCCGGCTGGTGCGGGCGCTGTGCCGGGTCGAGGAGGTCGGCGGCGCCGGGCGCCGTGGCTACGGCTGGACCGAGTGGAACCAGCCCCAGGGCGGATGATCACCGCGCTCACTCCGCGGTGACGTAGACGAGCCGGGCGGCCTCGGGGGCCAGCCGGATGGTCTTGCCCTCGACCTCGATGACGACCTCGCCGCCCTCGCGCCGCACCGCCACGGTGCGCCCGTAGCGCAGGCCGTGCTCGTCGAAGCGCCGCATCACCTCGTGGTCGCCCTGCAGCTGCTCGGAGATGCGGTGCACCGTGACCGCGCCCGGCTCCACCTCGTCGAGGTTGGTCAGCCCGTCGATGTCGTCGGTGTGGGCCCCCGGGATCGGGTTGCCGTACGGCGAGGTGGTGGGGTTGCCGAGGAACTCGACCAGCCGGCTCTCCACCCGGTCGGAGATGACGTGCTCCCAGCGGCACGCCTCCTCGTGGACGTGCTCCTGCTCGAGGCCGAGCACGTCGACCAGGAGGCGCTCCGCGAGCCGGTGCTTGCGCATCACGTGCTCGGCCCGCTCGCGGCCCTGCTCGGTCAGGCCCACGGTGCGATCGCCACGCAGGACCAGCAGCTGCTGATCCTCGAGGCGCGCCACGCCCTCGGAGACCGCCGGAGCGGACAGCCCGAGCCGCTCGGACAGGCGCGCGCGCAGCGCCGGGATGCCCTCCTCCTCGAGCTCGAGGACGGTCCGCAGGTACATCTCGGTCGAGTCGATCAGGTCGTGCGCCATGAGCACCGCTCCCGGTCGGTTCGGAAGGGTAGCCCGTCGCCCAGCGGCCACGCCGCCGCCCCGCTCGCCCGGGCGCGGCAAGCGGCTCGATCGGGCCCGTGGGCTCGGCCACGGGGCTAGGGTCGCCACTCGAGCCGAGGCGGCGTCGGGGGACGTCGGGAGCCGGAGGGATCGTGAGCCGCAACGCAGAGCTGCTGATCGATGGCGGGACCTTCTTCGAGGGGCCGCGCTGGCGCGACGGCCGCTGGTGGGTGTCCGACTTCTACCGCCACCTGGTGCTGACCGTCACCCCGCAGGGCGAGGCCGAGGAGGTGCTCGAGGTCCCGGGCCAGCCCTCCGGGCTGGGCTGGCTGCCCGACGGCTCGCTGCTGATCGTCTCGATGAAGGACGCGCAGCTGCTGCGCCGCTCGCCCGACGGCGAGGTGACCACCCATGCCGACCTGTCGGGGGTACTGGCCGGCAACGTCAACGACATGGTGGTCAGCGAGCAGGGCCACGCCTACGTGGGCAGCTTCGGCTTCGACCTCATGGCCGGCCAGCCACCGGCCATGAGCCGGCTCGCGCACGTCGCGCCCGACGGCACCGTCAGCGTCGCGGCCGAGGACCTCGCCTTCCCGAACGGGGCCGTGATCACCCCCGACGGCTCGACCCTCATCGTCGGCGAGACGATGGGCTGTGGCTACACGGCCTTCACGGTCGGCCCGGACGGCGAGCTCGCGGACCGTCGCGTGTGGGCGCAGCTCGCGCCCCGGCCCGACCTCGGCGACTTCGAGCAGACCCTGGGCCAGGTCACCGTCGCGCCCGACGGCTGCGCCCTGGACGCCGAGGGTGCGATCTGGATGGCCGACGCCATGGGCGGCCGGCTGCTGCGGATCGCCGAGGGCGGGGAGATCCTCGAGGAGCAGCCCGCCCCGGGCGGGGGCGGCGTGTTCGCCTGCATGCTCGGCGGCGAGGACGGCCGCACCCTGCTGGCCTGCTGCGCCCCGGACTTCTTCGAGCACGAGCGCGCGGCCAAGCGCGAGGCCTCGCTGTGGACGATGCGGGTGGACGTCCCCCACGCCGGCCGGCCATAGCAGCGGGCCCCGGCGCTCGCCGGGGCCCCTGCGGTGTGCTCGTGGACGCGCGACTACTCGTCGTCGTGGTCGCGGCCCTCGCCGCCCTCGTTGCCGTGCTGGTCCGACCCGCCGCCGGCGAGCTCGATCGGCGGGACGTCCGGCGCCTCCGGGGAGTCGACGGCGCGGAAGGCCACGTCGTCGGCGTCCTCGTCGTAGTCGGCCACGATCAGCTGACCGGCGCTGAAGTCGCCCTGCAGCAGCCGCTCGGAGAGCTTGTCCTCGAGCTCCCGCTGGATGGTGCGACGCAGCGGGCGGGCGCCGAGCTGCGGGTCGTAGCCCTTCTCGGCCAACCACGCCTTGAGCGCGTCGGTGAGCTCGAGGTCCAGGTCGCGGGTGCGCAGCTGGCCCTTCACCCGCTTGATCATCAGGTCCACGATCTGCTTGACCTCGGCCTTGGTCAGCGGGTGGAAGACGATCACGTCGTCGATGCGGTTGAGGAACTCGG
>SKLC01000080.1 GCA_007123425.1 Nitriliruptoraceae bacterium | reverse complement strand
GCGCGTGTACGGTCGAGGCTCCGCCGCTCGTCGCCCCGGTCGAGGCTGCCATGGAAGTCGTGACCAAGAAGCGCATGATGGTCTTCTCCGGGTCGTCGTATCCGGAGCTCACGCGGGAGGTGTGCGACCACCTCGGCATGAAGGTGGGGGAGGTCAAGACGGCCCAGTTCGCCAACGGCGAGCTCTACGCCCGCTTCGCCGAGTCGGTGCGCGGCGCGGACGTGTTCGTGGTGCAGTCCCACGTCTCGGTGCCCGGCGGGATGAGCATCAACGACTACATCGTCGAGCAGCTGGTGATGATCGACGCGCTCAAGCGCGCGTCGGCGAAGCGCATCGTGGCCGTGGTGCCCTACTACGGCTATTCGCGCTCCGACAAGAAGACGCTCTCGCGCGAGCCGATCGGCGCGAAGCTGATCGCCGACATGTACGAGCGCGCCGGGGTGGACCGGATCATGTCGGTCGACCTGCACACGGGCCAGATCCAGGGGTTCTTCGACGATCCCTTCGACCACCTCACCGCGCTGCCCCTGCTCAAGCAGTGGATCCAGGACAACACCTCGCCCGACGAGCGCGTCATCGTCTCCCCCGACGCCGGGCGGGTGCGGCTGACGGAGAAGTTCGCCGGTCACCTCGGCTCGCCGATCGCGATCCTGCACAAGCGCCGCGACCCCACGAAGCACAACGTCTCCGAGACGCTGGACGTCATCGGTGAGGTCGAGGGCCGCACGGCGATCCTCATCGACGACATGATCGACACCGCCGGCACGATCTGCGGCGCCGCGGAGCTGCTCAAGGAGCGCGGGGCCGAGAGGGTCGTGGCCTGCGCGACGCATCCGCTGTTCTCCGGCCCGGCCGCCGAGCGGCTGCAGAACTCGGTGATCGAGAAGGTCGTGGTCACCAACACGATCCCGATCCCGCCCGAGCGTCGCAACGACAAGCTGGTGGTGCTCTCGGTGGCTCCGGTGATCGCCTCCGCGCTGCGCGCGGTGTTCGAGGACGAGTCGGTCTCGGAGATCTTCGCCGGCGAGAACCAGTAGGCGCCCGTCCCGCGTGGGGCGCGGGCGACCCGCGTCCCACGCGGCCCTCACGGGCCCGTCGGGGACCGTCGCGGGCGGTTGCCGGGGTCGTCGGCCGGCAGGTAGCATCCCGTGACACGGCCCGCCTTCGTCGCGGGCCGTACAGCGTGCCGGGCCCCTCGTGCGGCCGGCGACTCGCGCCGGCGCATCACGACCGGATGACGGTCGCCGTCCTCCTCGCCCCACGCGACCCCGCGTGACGCCCACCGCCGCCGTGCGATCACGGCGACCGACCCACGACGGGGACCAGCGAGCTTCCAGGAGCACTTGACGTGGCAGACCAGATCCGACTCCAGGCCGCCCCGCGCGAGGCCGCCACCAAGGGCGAGACCAAGCAGCTGCGCCGTGAGGGGCGCGTGCCCGGCATCATGTACGGCTACAAGGTGGACCCGACCCCGGTGTCGGTGGACGCGCTGGAGCTCTACCACGCGCTGCACACCGAGGCCGGCCTGAACGCGCTGCTGCTGCTCGACATCGACGGCGACGAGGACCGCCACCTCACCGTCGCCCGTGACCTGCAGCGCCACCCGGTGCGCCGCGACACCCTCCATGTCGACTTCCTCGCCGTGGACAAGGACTCGCCGATCTCGGTCGAGGTCCCGGTCAACACGGTCAACGAGGAGGAGGCCGCGTCCGACGGCGGCGTGCTCAACCAGATCCTCTACACCGTGCCGATCCTGGTGCGGCCGCTCGACGTGCCCAACTACTTCGAGCTCGACCTCACCGGGCTGGCGATCAACGACGTGCTGCGCGTCGAGGACCTCACCGAGCAGCTGCCCGAGGGCGCGGAGTTCGACATCGAGGTCGAGCGCACCGTGCTGACCGTCAACGCCCCGGTCTCCGACGAGGAGCTCGAGGCGATGGAGGAGGAAGCCGGGCAGGAGGCCGAGGAGCCCGAGGTCATCGGCGAGGGCGACACCGGCGAGGCGCCGGTCACCGACCCGACCGAGGCCGAGCAGGCTGCCGAGGACGCCGAGGAGGCGTAAGAGGAGCTCCTCGTGCTCGGCCGTCTCGCCGCCCGACGACACCGCGACCCCGTGCCCGACGACGACCGCTGGCTCGTCGTCGGGCTCGGCAACCCGGAGTCCGAGTACGGCGGCACGCGCCACCAGGTCGGCGCCGACGCGGTGCGTGCCCTGGCGCGCCGCGAGCACGTGGAGCTCTCGCGCAACAAGCGGGTGCGGTGCGAGATCGCCGAGACCACGGTGGCGGGCATCCGGCTCGTGCTGACGATCCCGATCAGCTACATGAACCGCTCCGGCGACCCGGTGCAGTCGGCCGCCGCCTGGTACAAGATCCCGCCCGAGCGCATCGTGGTCTGCCACGACGACCTCGATCTGCCGGTCGGCGGGCTGCGCCTCAAGCGCGGCGGCTCCCACGCCGGCCACCGGGGCCTCAAGGACGTCGACCGGGCGCTGGGGACCCCCGACTACCTGCGCGTGCGCATCGGCGTGGGACGGCCGCCGGGGCGCATGCCCGCCCGTGACTACGTGCTCAAGCGCTTCCGTCCCGAGGAGCGCGAGGAGGTCGACGTCACCCTCGCCGAGGTCGGCGACGCGGTCGTGCAGCTCGCCAGCGAGGGGCTCGAGCCCACCCAGAACCGCTACCACCGCCGCGGCTGAGACGCGGCCGGCGCCGCCGCGCCGCCGGCTCGCTCGGCGGGTCCGCCGCGCCGTACCCTCGCCACGCGCCGGGGATCAGGTCAGGAGGCCCACGTGAGGGAACGCATCCGACAGCTGCGGATGGTCTGGAGCCAGCTGCGGCAGGTCGATCCGAGGGCCACCCTGTGGGTGGGCCTGGCGGCGCTGCTCGGCGCCCTGGTGGGCGTGGGCTTCGCCTGGCTCGTCGGCTGGTGGTGGGCGATCGGCCTCGTGCCGTTGCTGGCCAGCCTCAGCGGCATGATCGTCTTCAGCCGCCGGGCGCAGAAGGCGCAGTACGCCGCGATCCACGGGCAGGTCGGCGCCGCCGCGGCCGTGCTCGACACCATGCGGGGCCAGTGGTTCGTCAGCCCCGCGGTGGCGTTCACCAAGCAGCAGGACCTCGTGCACCGTGTGGTCGGCCGCTGCGGCGTCGTGCTGGTCGGCGAGGGCTCACGGCAGCGGGTCAAGGGCCTGCTGGCCAAGGAGAGCAAGCGCCTCAAGCGCGTGCTCGGGGACGTGCCGCTGCACACCGTGGTCGTCGGTGACGACCCGGACAAGGACGAGGTGCCGATCAGCAAGCTGCAGGGCAAGCTGACCAAGCTGCCCCGCAAGCTGAAGAAGACCGAGGTGCCCAAGCTCGAGCGCAAGCTCAAGCCGCTGGACAAGGCCCCGCCGATCCCGCCCGGGGTCGATCCCAACCTCGCCAACCGCCCCCGCCCCAAGCCCCGCTGACCCCGTACGCCGTAACCGCCCGGGACGTCCGCCCCGGGCCGCGGCGAGCACGAGGACTGCGTCGCGGCCGAGGGCGCCGAGGCCCGCATGCTGACGATTCCCGTCGTCATCGACGGGAATCGTCACGACCGGCCAGGAATCCCCGCAGCGGCGACCTGACGACGCCACGGGTGCTCAGGTCGCGGGGTCGGCACCGGCCGGGCACACTGCGTCGCGGCAACCAGCGCGCCCGCAGCCCAGCCGTCGGACCCCGGGCAAGCTCCGCCACTCCGGGCTCCGCGCGGGTCGGTCGGGTACGCACATCCCCGCCCGTGGCGCGCCGCCCGCGGGCTCACATCCGCCGCCCTGCCCGACCCCGCCGCAGGCCCGCCCCAGAGGTCGATCCCGTGTCCAGTCCCGCTCCCGCGTCGGTCGACGACGTGCTCGATCCCGGCCTCGCCGCGGGGCCGCTGGCGGCTGCCCTGCGGCCGGGCCGCGCCGCGTGGGACGTCGAGCTCGCCGACGACACCCTGGTCGCCGGGCCGGCCCTGCGTCCCTACCTGCTGTCGCTGCTCGCCGAGCGGTCGGCGCCCCTGCTGGTGCTCGTGCCCCGGACCTCCGACGCCGAGGGCATGGCCGACGACCTGGGCGCCTTCCTCGGCCAGGAGCGCGTGGCGGTGTTCCCGGCCTGGGAGACGCTTCCCCACGAGCGCCTCTCCCCGCAGCCGCGCATCGTGGGACGCCGCCTGCACGTCATCGACCGGCTGCTGCACCCCGAGGACCAGGACGAGCCGCTGCTGGCCGTCGTCGCGCCGATCCGCGCCGCCCTGCAGCCGATGGACCCGGCGCTGGGCCGCCGGCGACCGATCACGCTCACGACCCGCTGGGAGGGCTTCGACGAGCTGGTCGAGTCGCTGGCCGCCCTGGGCTACAGCCGCACCCCCCAGGTGGAGGCGCGGGGCGAGTTCGCCGTGCGCGGGGGCATCGTGGACGTCTTCCCGACCGCGGGCGATCACGCGGTCCGGGTGGAGTTCTTCGGCGACGACGTCGAATCGCTGCGGGCCTTCGCCGTCGCCGACCAGCGCTCGATCGAGGCGGTGGGGGAGGTGGTGGTCGATCCGGCCCGGGAGCTGGTGGTCGACGACGACCTCCGAGAGCGCGCCCGCGCCACCGCCGAGCGCGTCCCCGACCTGCGCGAGCCGCTCGAGCGCCTGCTCGAGGGCCAGACCTTCGAGGGCGTCGAGTCCCTGGTCACCCTGCTCACCCCCTACCCGGCGCTGCTGCCGCAGTTCCTCCCCGACGGTGGTGGCCTGGCGCTGGTCGACCCGATGCTGCTCACCGAGCGGGCGGCCAAGCTCGCCGAGGAGGCCGAGGTCCTCACCGAGACCTCCTGGGGAGCGGGGGCGCTCGAGCACGACGACGGCCACGGCGGCTTCGCCACCGCCGAGGCGCTGCTCGAGCGGGCGCCCGAGCGCGTCTGGCGCCTGCAGCCCTTCGGCACGCAGGCCGGCGCGCGCTTCGACGCGCAGCCCTGGGAGTCGTTCCGCGGCGACATCGTCACCCTCACCGAGCGGCTCGGCCCGCTGCTGCGCGACGGCCAGCGCGTGGTCGTCGTGGGCGACGGCTCGGGGTCGGCGCACCGGCTCGCCGACGTCTTCGCCGAGCAGG
>SKLC01000211.1 GCA_007123425.1 Nitriliruptoraceae bacterium | reverse complement strand
TGCCGGGTCGCGGCCGTGTCGCCCGGGGCGGGTGGCCCTGCCCCGTGGCCGGCCTCGGGTGCGGTGGCGGCGCCACCAGCCGTTCCGGCATCGGGCTCGTGCCCGGCCGGGTGCGCGTCCTCGGGCGCCGGGTCGTCCACCTCGGCCGACCCCATGTCGTAGGCGTAGCCGTCCTCGCCCAGCTCGTAGCGGTGGCCCTCGTGCACGAAGAACTCGGTCCCGTCGGCGTCGGTGCGCCACTCGACGGCGTCGAGGTCGATGGCCTGCTCGTCGTCGGACACGTCTGCCTCCTCAGGCGAGCGTCGCGGCGCCCTCGCCGAGGTAGGCCTCGGCGACGTCGCGGTTCTGTCGGATGGCCTCCGGCTTGCCCTCGGCGAGCAGACGCCCGAAGTTCAGCACGTAGATGTAGTCGCAGACCCGCAGCATGAACGGCACGTGGTGCTCGATCACCACGATCGTCAGCGACAGGTCCCGCCGCATCCTGAGCAGCCGCTCGCCGAACTCATCCGACTCCTCGGGCCCCAGGCCCGCCAGCGGCTCGTCCAGCATCAGCACATCGGGGTCGGTGCCCAGCACCGCCGCGACCTCGACCTGCTTGAGCATCCCGTAGGACAGGCCCCCCAGGCGCTCGTCGGCGAGGTGGGCCAGGCCCAGGTAGTCCAGCACCTCGTAGGCGCGGGCCCGCAGGACCTTGTCCTCCTCGAGGGCCCAGGGCATGCCCGTCAGTCCCGACAGCAGGCCGTAGCCCACCTTACGGTGCTGGGCGACCATGACGTTCTCCAGCACCGTGAAGGAGCGCACCAGGCCCACGTGCTGGAAGGTGCGTCCGACCCCGCGAACGGTCCGTTGGTCGGGCCGGAGCTCGGAGACCCGCTCGCCGTTGATGAAGACATCCCCCGAGGTCGGGGTGTAGAAGCCGGTCATGCAGTTGAAGAACGTCGTCTTCCCGGCACCGTTCGGGCCGATGAGCCCGACGATCTCGTTCTCGTTCACCTCGACGTCGACGTCCGTGAGGGCCTTGAGCCCTCCGAAGCTGATCGAGACGTCGCGGGCGCTAAGGACGGCCACCGTCACCACCTCCCATCGCGGGCTGGCTGTCGTCGTCGCCGCGAGGGTCGCGGAACGGCTGGAAGCTCAGCCACCGGAACACGCCACGCAGCAGCTGCGCGAGGCCGCCGGGTACGAACAGCAGGACCAGCAGGACCAGCAGGGCGGAGAACAGCGGCGCCGCCGACCCGTCCACGGCCAGGTCGAAGGCCGCCGCCAGCTGATCGAGGAAGAACTCGAGGAAGCCCAGCAGCACCGCCGCCAGCACGACACCGGGGCGCGACCCGGCCCCGCCCAGCACCGCCATGAAGAGGAAGGTCAGCGACAATTCGAGGGTGAAGGTCTGGGTCGACACCAGCTGCTCCACCGACGCGAACAGGCCACCCGCCAGCCCCGCGACCATGCCGGACAGGACGAAGGCCAGCAGCTTGTGGCTGGTGACGTTGATCCCCCACGAGGCGGCGACCTTCTCCGAATCGCGCAGCGCCTGGATCGCCCGGCCGGCCCGTGAGCTCGTCAGGCGCCAGTCCAGCGCCCAGATCAGCGCGACCGCGGCGATGCACACGTAGGCGTAGGCCACATCGCCCATCGCCCACTCGGGGCGGTCGGCCGGCATCCCGGCACCGCCGCGACTGACCCATCCCAGCCCGAAGAGCACCTCTTGGGCGAACAGGCCGTAGGCGAGGGTCACCAGGGCCAGGTAGAGCCCCTTGACCCGGAGCGCGACCAGGCCCAACAGCAGCGCGAACGCGCCGCCGACGAGCACGGCGACCACCTGCGCGAAGGCCCACGGCAGACCCAGGTTCGTGATGGCGATTCCGGCGGCGAACCCGCCGGCACCCAGGAACGCGCCGTGACCCAGCGAGATCTGGCCGGTGTAGCCGATCAGGATGTTGAGGCTGAGCGCCACGATGACGAAGACGGCGACCCGCGACAGGATGTTGGTGGTCACGCCCGGCATCATCGGCGGGGCGGCCAGCACGATGGCCAGCAGCCCTGCGAGCACCAGCGCGCGGGCGATCATCCCCGTCGGCGACGGGCGCCACGTGGCCGGCGGACCGGTCGCCCCGTGCGCCGGGCCCTCGGTCGGCGCCTGCACGGGCGGCTGTGCAACGGTGTCCGACACGACTACCCCTTCTTCCCGAACAGGCCGGTCGGCCGGACCGCCAGCACGATCAGCAGCACGACGAACGAGGAGGCGACCGGCGCATTGGGGATCGCGGAGTCGAGCTGGTAGCTGGTCACCAGCTGCTGCGCGATCGTCGTCACCAGGCCCAGCAGCAGCGCGCCGACGACCGCACCGGACATCGAGGTGATGCCGCCCAGCAGCGCTCCCGTGAACGCCGGGACGAGGTAGTCGGTGGTCATGAACCCGGGCTCGATGTTGCGGAAGACCCCGCCGGCGAGCAGACCCCCGAGCCCTGCGAGCGCGCCGGCGGTGCCCCAAGCGAGGCTGGACATCGTCTTCGGCGAGACGCCGTAGAGCGAGGCGGCGTAGGGCTCCTGCGCGGAGGCGAGCAGCGCCACTCCCAGCGGCGTGCGGAACAGCATGGCCAGCAGCGCGGCGACCGCCGCCAGCACGACGACGATCACCACCTCCTGCCACAGCACGTTCGTCCCGAACGCGGCGAACGCCGTCCCCTCGCGGATGCGGGGAAACGGGCGTTGCAGCCCGAAGGCCAAGAACTGCGCGGTCTGCATCAGCATGAACAGCGCGGCGGTGGCCACCAGCGCCGTGAACGCCGATCCCAGGCGGCGGATCACCAGCAGGTTGGTCAGCACCGCGATCAGCGCGCCGACGCCCACGGCGACGAACGCGGCCACGAACAGGCTGACGAGGCCGACGTCCCCTCGCTCGAACCCGACGCCCACGACCAGCGCCGAGGCGGCGTAGGCCCCCATGCTGCCGAACTCGCCCTGCGCGAAGTTCAGCACCCGGGTGGAGGTGTAGACCAGTGCCAGTCCCAGCGCCACCAGCGCGTACACGGCCCCCTGGCTGACGCCGCCGATGGCCGCCCGACCGAGATTGATCGGCAGTGAGGCGAGCACGGCCACGCCCACGATGCCGGCCACCACCCAGAGGACCGTCGTGCGGTGCTCCGCGAGCCACGTGCCCGTGCGGGCCGCATCGCCGAGGCGGGCGAGGCCGGCCAGGCCGCGAGGGTGCGCGCGCTCGGCCTCGCTCTCCTCCTGCGTCGGCTCTTTCGTCTCCTGTGCCACCACGGGCCCCTTCTAGAAGCTGGACAGGTTGGTGCCGGCGTCCCGGTAGGTCTCCGCCGAGCAGTCGGCCTCGAGCAGATGCATCGCCTGCCCGCCGAAGTCGACGTCCGGGGAGTAGTCGACCGGCGGGAAGACGCCCGTGTCCACGGTGCCGGCACCGTCGACCACCGCGCGGAAGTCCTCGCGAGTGAGGTCGGTGCCGAACTGCGCCTCGTAGCGCTCGAACAGCTCGTGTGCCGCGCGGCCGAGGCCCCAGATCGCCATCGCGAGGTCGCTCTCGGGCACGTCGAACCGGTTCAGCGCCTGTCGGAACTCCGGATCAACCTCGTCCACGACGTCCAGCGAGGGGAACGGCGAGAAGAACAGCCCGCCGTCGACCTCGGGGCAGCCGTTGCTGAGCACGTCGTTGAGCCCCATCGTCACGCCCACGCCGACGAACTGGAAGTCGTGGCCCTGGTCATCGGCGACCTGCGCGAACCGGATGTAGTCCAGCGGGCTGGTGTTGACGTAGATCACGTCGACGCCCGCGTCACCGAGGCGGTTGGCGAAGTCCGCGTACCAGCCGGACTGGCCACGGGGGTGGCGCAGGGTCTCGGCATAGTCGACGCCGTGCTGCTGGACGCCCTGCTCCCAGCCCTGGACCGCTCCGTCGAAGTTCGGGGTCTGGGTCACGATGGCCGCCGCGGTGTCACCGCTGAACCTGCTGGCCACCATCTGGGCGAGCAGATCGCCCTGCTGCCGGTAGGTCATCGACACCGGGAAGTACCAGGGGTTGCCCTCCAGCCCCGCCTCGGTCACGCCCGGCGAGAAGTAGGGCACGTTCATCTGGCCGGCGAGCTGCCCGCAGGCCTGGATGCCATCGGTGCCACCGCCGCCCACCATCAGGAAGTTGCGACTCCCGATCTCCCGGCAGACCTGGCGGGCCGTCGTGGGCTCGTAGCGGTCATCGGCGAACTCGACCTCGACGTTGGACCGGCCCAGGATCTCCTCGCCCTGCTCCTCGATGACCCATCGCCAGTAGAGGTCGCCTGCCTGCTCGAACGCCTGGGAGGGCAGTGGCGCAGCGCCGGTCGCGGGCGCGTGCACGGCGAGGCGGATGGTGTCGTCGTCGACCCCGGTGCGGTCCTGGCCCTGCGGCTCCTGCTGCTGTTGCTGTTCCTGGTTCTCCTGGGTCTCCTGCCCCTCGTCGGTGTCGCCGTCGGCCTCGGCACTGGCGCCGTTCCCACCGGCCTCGCCGGCGTCGCCGTCGTCGGCGTCCTCGACCTCGGGGCCGCCGTCGCCGTCCGGCACCACGGGCTCACCCTGGTCGCCGACGGTCATGTCGCCGCCACCGTTGCCCGCCGCCTGCTGGGTCGTGTCGCCCATGCCGTCATCCTGCTGACCGGCCACCGGATCGCCCTCCACGTGGACGCCCGGGTGCTGGCCGCAGGCGACCATCACGAGGGCCAGGGCCGACATGGAGGCCAGGGTGCGCATCATCTTCCCAGACATGTGCGTCTGCTCCGGTCTTCGAGGGGTTGGCTGGGCCCGCAGCAGCAGCGGACGGTCCGCGGTGTGCGTGCGGTGGTCGTCTCCATCCGCGACGGCGACGCGCAGAGGGGTGCGTGCGCCGTCGCGCCGTCTCAGGCGGGGGCGGGTCCGCCGCGGTTGGCGATCAGCCGCGACATGGCCCCGCTGGTGCCGCCGGCCGCGGCCGTGACCGGCGCGGTCAGCGATCGGGTCACCAACCAGGCGCCACCGGCGAACACCGGCACCAGGAGCCAGGTCCAGGGCGAGGGACGGGTGCTGGCGGCCGGCGTGGCCTCGTCGGGCTGGGGGCTGGCGACGGCC
>SKLC01000331.1 GCA_007123425.1 Nitriliruptoraceae bacterium | reverse complement strand
TGCTGCCCGGCGGCCGGCGCCTGGACAACGACGCCGACCGCGCCGAGGTCGAGGCCGAGTGGGGGACGCTGCCGGACGCGCCCGGCCGTGACCTGCACGCGGTCCTCGCCGACGCCGCCAAGGGCAAGATCGACGTGCTCCACCTCATCGGGGTGGACCTGGCGCGCGACTGCGACGCGCCGGCGCTGGCGGCCAAGGCGCTGAAGAAGGTCGGCACCGTCGTCGCCCAGGACCTGGCGCTGACCGAGACCGTCGCCGAGCACGCCGACGTGATCCTGCCCGCGACCGGCACCCAGGAGCGCCACGGGTCCTACACCAACTGGGAGGGCCGCACGCAGCGCTTCTCCAAGGCCGTCGACGGGCACGCGCTCGTGCTCGACGACTGGGAGATCGTCCAGCAGGTCGCCGCGCTGCTCGGCCACGACCTCGGCTTCAACGACCTCGAGGGGCTGCGCCGGGAGATGGCCCGCCTCGGGGCGCGCACGCAGCCCCACCCCTGGCCCGAGGTCGAGGCCGACGCCGAGGCGGGCGACGAGGAGGACGCCGAGGGCCTGCGGGTCGTCGGGGTGCCCCTGCTCATCGACGAGGGCACGATGCTCACCGACGCGGTGCACCTCAAGGCCACCGGCCGGGACCCCTGGGTCGGGCTCAACGCCACCGACGCCGAGGGGCTGGGCATCGCCGACGGCGCGCTGGTCGAGGTCGCCGGGCCCAAGGGCAGCATCCGGCTGCTCGCGCGCGTGGGCACCGACGTGGTGCCGGGCGCGGTGTTCGTGCCCACCAACTCGACCCAGACGCCGCTGGCGGCCCTCGGCGACGACGCGGGGGTGGCGCGCGTGACCGTCAGCGCCGTCGCGGACGCGGAGGTGGGAGCGTGAACTCCACCCCGTTCTGGGCGCACCTGATCCCGGTGGTCGCGGTCTTCGCGTTCTTCCTGCTGACCACCGCGCTGCTGATCTGGGCGGAGCGCCGCGTGGTCGGGCGCATGCAGTCGCGCATCGGGCCCAACCGCATCGGCCCCTTCGGCGTGCTGCAGACGCTGGTCGACGGCGTCAAGATGTTCTTCAAGGAGGACGTCACGCCGTCGATGGTCGACCGGCCGGTCTTCAACGTCGCGCCCATCATCGCCGTCGTGTCCGGGTTCCTGGCCATCGCGGTGATCCCCATCGGCGGGACCGTCACCATCGCCGGCCAGGAGATCACCCTGCAGATCGCCGACCTCGAGGTCGGCATGCTGTGGTTCCTGGCGATGAGCTCGCTGCACGTGTACTCGAACTTCCTCGCCGGGTGGGCCTCGAAGTCCCCCTACCCGCTGATCGGCGGGGTGCGCTCGAGCGCGCAGATGATCTCCTACGAGATCGCCCAGGGCCTGGCCATCGCCAGCGTCTTCGTCTACACCGGCTCGCTGCGGGTCTCCGACATCGTGGCCGGCCAGGCCGGTGACGGGCTCATCGCGGGGATGCCGGGCTGGTACGCGATCCCGCTCTTCCCGGCCTTCGTGATCTTCCTCGTCGGGATGGTCGCCGAGGCCGGCCGCCCGCCCTTCGACCTCGCCGAGGCCGAGGGCGAGCTGGTGGCCGGCTTCATGACCGAGTACTCCGGGCTGCGCTTCGGCATGTTCATGCTCGCCGAGTTCATGAGCGTCGTCGTGATGTCGGCCGCGATGGTGACGCTGTTCTTCGGCGGCCCCTCCGGCCCGACCTTCGGCCTGCCGGACGGCATCGCCTGGATCATGCCGATCTTCTGGTTCGTCCTGAAGACGTCGGTCTTCATCTTCCTGTTCATCTGGCTGCGCGGCTCCATGCCCCGCTACCGCTACGACAAGCTCATGGACCTCGGCTGGAAGGTCCTGATCCCCGTCGGCCTGGTGTGGGTGCTGATGACCGCCGGCTACGTCCTGCTCATCCAGGAGGGCGGGCTGACCGCCACCACCCGCGTGATCCTCGCCGGGATCGCCGGGCTGATCGCGATCGCGCTGGTCGTGGTGCCCACCGCCGGCGCCGACCAGTCCACGCCCACCGACGCCACCGGCGACGATGCCACCGACGATGCCGGCGAGGCGGCGCGCGCCGACCGGGGCGACGACGAGCCCACGGGGGCCGGGACGACCGGCCCCGGGAGGAATGCCTGATGCCACCCGTGCTGGTGACGATCCTGAGCTTCGTTGTCCTCGCCCTGCTCGTGTGGGCGTTCCTGCGCTACACGATCCTGGGCCGGGGGATGTCGGTGCCGCTGCGCACGATGTTCACCACCCCGGAGACGGCGCAGTACCCGGAGCAGCCTCGCCCCGTCGCGCCCCGGTTCCACGGGCGCCATCAGCTCAACCGCTACGCCGACGGCCTGGAGAAGTGCATCGGCTGCGAGCTGTGCGCCTGGGCCTGTCCCGCGGACGCGATCTACGTCCAGGGCGCGGACAACACCCTCACCGAGCGCTACTCGCCGGGTGAGCGCTTCGCCGAGGACTACCAGATCAACTACAACCGCTGCATCCTCTGCGGCCTGTGCATCGAGGCCTGCCCCACCCGGGCGCTGACGATGACCCACGACTACGAGTTCTCCGCGGACTCGCGTCGGGACCTGATCTGGGACAAGGCCGACCTCATCGTCGACGTCCCCCCGGGCGGGGAGGACACGCCCCACACCGATCACGAAGTGAGGCGCCGGGGCCTGAACTACTACGGTGGGCTGGCGGTGACGCCACCCACCCTGCACGGCGGTCGCTTCGAGCAGGCCGCGCCCGCGCCCGCCTCGCGCGCGGCGCAGGTGGTGCCCACCGGCGAGCTTCCCCACACCTCGGAGGAGGCGCGCGACCCGGCCGAGATCGGCGACGAGAACCGGGCCCACGGAGGGAAGCGCTAGATGGAGCTGCTGGCCCAAGACGGCCTGATGCCCGGGATGACGGGCGACACCGCAGAGATCGTGATGTTCTGGGTGTTCGCCGTGCTCGCCCTGGGCACCGGCATCGCCGTGATCACGATGCGCAACATCGTGCACGGCGCCCTCATGCTGGTCGTGAACCTGCTGGCGATCGCGGGGCTCTACCTCACCCTCGAGTCGCCCTTCCTCGGCATCATCCAGGTGCTGGTCTACGGCGGCGCCATCATGGTGCTGTTCCTGTTCGTGATCATGCTGCTGGGCGTCGACCGGGACGACCTGCTGCTGGCCACCCACCTGCCCACCCGGATCCTGGCCGTGGTCGGCGCCGCCCTGCTCGCCGGCGCGCTGCTGCTGGGCTTCGTCGGGCCCTACACCGGGGACGCCTCGGTCTGCGGTGAGGGCGCGGGCGAGGGCGACGGCATGCCCTGCACCGGGCTCGCCGAGGCCGTCGAGGAGCACGATCAGGGCTCGGTGGGCCTGCTCGGCGAGCGGCTGTTCACCCGCTACACGTTCCCGTTCGAGCTCTCCGCGCTGCTGCTGACCGTGGCCACCATCGGCGCCACCGTCATGGGCCGTCGGCGCGACCTCGATCCCGAGGACCCGCCGCCCGCCCACGCCGGCCCCCTCGACGACGCGGAGGGCGTCGACCCGCACGGCGGCGCTCCTGCGCCCTGGGGCGACGAGCCGGGCTCGACCGGCGCGCTCGAGGGCAGCCAGGCACCGGCCGAGCACGGGCTGCCTCAGCGGCCCGACCGCGATCGGGAGGTCTGAGCAGCCATGGCCATCGGCTACTACTTCGCGCTGTCCGCGTTGCTGTTCTGCATCGGCCTGCTGGGCGTGATGGTGCGGCGCAACGCGATCGTGCTCTTCATGTGCATCGAGCTCATGCTCAACGCCGTGAACCTGACGCTGGCCGCGGCCGCCCGCATGTGGGGCGGCCCGGACGGTCAGGTGTTCGTGTTCTTCGTCATCGTCGTCGCGGCGGCGGAGGTGGTGGTCGGCCTCGCGCTGATCGTCAACCTCTACTTCCGCCGCGGGACCCTCGATGTCGATGTCCCCCACCTCCTGAGGTACTGAGTGGCGCCGACAGTCGTGCGTAGGTCAGACCGCTGTCGGCGGTCTCAGAAGGAGTGCGTGACGTGACCCTGCTGGCAGCAGAAGGCTCGCTCGTCGCGAACGAGGTCGTGGAGACGACCTCGGGCGCGATCGGGCTCGCCTGGCTGATCCCCGTCATCCCCCTGGTGGGCTTCCTGGTCGTCCTCGCGGTGACCAGGCCGCTGCGCGAGCGCGCGGCCGCCATCGCGATCGGCGCCTCGGCGCTGGCCTTCGTCCTCTCCGTGGCCGTCTTCGCCCAGGTGCTCTCCGAGCCCGCCACCCACATCCGCGCGATGCCGACCTGGATCGAGGTCGGGCCCCTGTCGGTGACCTTCAGCCTCCTGATCGACCAGCTCACCGCGGTGATGCTGCTGGTGGTCACCGGCGTGGGCCTGCTCGTGCACATCTACTCGCTGGGCTACATGCACGGCGACGCGCGCTACGAGCGGTTCTTCGCCTACCTCAACCTGTTCCTGGCCTCCATGCTGGTGCTGGTGCTGGGCGAGAACCTGCTCACGCTCTTCCTCGGCTGGGAGCTGGTCGGGCTCTCCAGCTACCTGCTCATCGGGTTCTGGTTCGAATCCTCGGACAACGCGGTCGCCGCCAAGAAGGCGTTCGTCACCAACCGGGTCGGCGACGTCGCGTTCATGATCGCGATGTTCCTCGCCTTCGCGGTCTTCGGGTCCCTGAGCTTCACCGAGATCCTGCCCGCCGCCGACACCGTGACCGGCACCACCGCGCTGGCGCTCGTGCTGCTGCTGATGGGTGGTGCCGCCGCCAAGTCCGCCCAGATCCCGCTCTACGTGTGGCTCCCCGACGCGATGGCCGGCCCCACCCCGGTCTCCGCGCTGATCCACGCCGCGACGATGGTGACCGCCGGCGTGTACCTGATGGTGCGGATGTCGCCGGTCGTGGTGCAGTCGCTGGACGGGATGGTGATCATCGCCTGGATCGGGGCGCTGACCGCCCTGCTCGCCGCCCTGATCGCGGTCCGCCAGGACGACATCAAGAAGATCCTGGCCTACTCCACCGTCAGCCAGCTCGGCTTCATGTTCATCGGCGTGGGCGTGGGCGCCTTCCGCGAGGGCATCTTCCACCTCGTCACCCACGCCTTCTTCAAGGGCCTGCT
>SKLC01000371.1 GCA_007123425.1 Nitriliruptoraceae bacterium | reverse complement strand
GGCAGCGCCGCCCACCGCCCGGCGCGCCCGGGCTCGCGTCACTGCTCGCCCGCCCGGCCCGGCGTGGGCCGTGGCCGCACCCAAGACACCCCGATCACGCAGACGAAAGCCACATCGTGAAGACGTCCGTCGAGACCCTCGACCCCGTGCAGGTCAAGCTGACCGTCGAGGTCGAGCCCAAGCGCGTCAAGAAGGCGTTCGACGCCGCCGCCCGTGAGCTCGCCAAGCAGGTCGAGATCCCGGGCTTCCGCAAGGGCAAGGCCCCGCGCCGCCTGCTCGAGCAGCGCTTCGGCGAGGGCGTGGTCGCCCAGCAGGCGATGGAGAACGCGCTCTCCGACTACTACGCGGAGGCCCTCGAGAAGGAGGAGGTCGCCGCGGTCGCCCAGCCCGAGGTGGACGTCGAGACCTTCGACGAGCAGGAGGGCTGCACCTTCACCGCCACGATCGAGGTCCGCCCCGAGATCGAGGTGCCCGACCACACCGGCATCTCGGTGCCCTTCCCCGAGTGGGACGTCGACGACGAGGAGGTCGACGAGCAGCTCGAGCAGATGCGCGAGCGGTTCGCCGAGGTCGAGGAGGTGGAGCGCGCGGCCGGCGACGGCGACCTGGTCACCATCGACCTGCGCGTCGAGGTCGACGGCGAGGAGCTCGAGGGCGCCCGTGTCGAGGACGCGCTCTACGAGATCGGCTCGCAGGGGGTGACCCCGAAGCTCGATGAGGAGCTGGTCGGCGTGGAGGCCGGTGCGGAGCTCTCCTACGAGGACGAGCTGCCCGAGGAGTATCCCGAGCACGGGGGCAAGCCGGCGACCTTCCACGTGACCGTCAAGGACGTGCGCGAGAAGACCCTGCCGGAGCTCGACGACGACTTCGCCACCTCCGCGAGCGAGTTCGACACGATCGAGGAGCTGCGCAAGGACGTGCGGGACTCGCTGCTGCGCCGCAAGGTCGAGTCCGCGCAGCACGAGCTGCGCGGCCGGGTCATCGAGGCCTACCTGGCCCTGGCCGACGTGCCGCTGCCGCCCTCGATGGTGGAGGCGGACAAGCAGGCCCGCATCCAGCAGGTGGAGCAGCAGGCGGAGCAGTTCGGCATCGAGATGGAGCAGCTGCTGGCGATGCAGGACACCTCGCGGGAGGACTTCGAGGCGACCGCCGAGGAGCAGGCCGAGAGCACGGTCAAGGCGCAGCTGGTGCTCGACGCCCTGGCCAACGAGCTGGACGTCGACGTCGAGACCGCCGACATCGAGGCGGAGATCAACCGGCACGCGCAGGCCAACAACATGCCGCCGCAGCAGATCGCGAGCATCATCCAGCAGCAGGGCAGCCTGCCGGCGCTGATCGGCGACATCCTGCGCCGCAAGGCCATCGACCGGGTGGTGGCCGAGGCCGACATCGACGGGGGGCCCTCCGAGGACGTCCTGCGCGAGCTCGGCCTGGCTGACGAGGAGGACGAGCAGGGCGAGGGGCTGGTCGTGCCCGGTGAGGAGGACGCCGGCGGCGACCCCGAGGAGCTGGTCGTCCCCGGTCAGGACTGACGGCTCCCGCTCGATGACGAGGGCCCGCCGGCGATGCCGGCGGGCCCTCGTGGTTGGTGCTGCCCGCGCGTGGGCGCTCGGGTCGGTCAGCCGTCGTCCTCGGGCAGCTCCATCTCCCCGCCCTCACCCTCGGGGGCGGGCTGCGGCTCGGGCATCATCGGCTCCGCCGGCTCGCTGTCCGGGTCGAACCCGGCCTCGGCGACCAGCAGCGTCTCGATGTCCTGGTCGTAGTCCTCGGACGCGGCGCTGAAGGAGAACTCGCCGAGCAGGCCGTTGCCGTCCTCGGCGAGGATCAGGGTCGCGGTGCTCTCCGGCGCGCCCTCCTGCTGGGCCGGGACGTCGGTGAAGGTCAGCTGGTGGGCCCGGGTGGCGCCCTCGAGCTCCACCTCCTCGTCGACGTCGGGCTCGACGCCGAGCTCCGAGGCGATGCCCTCGCGCTGCTGGTCGAGGATGGTGTCGAGATCCATCGACTGGCCCATCTCCTCCATGTCGGCGACGTCGATCGCCTGGGCGAGCAGCTGCTGGGTGCCCTCCTCGGACACCGCGGCGATCGTGCCCTGCTGGAAGGCCATGGGGTCCAGCGACCAGCCGTCGGGCACCGGCAGGATCACGCCGTTGCCGCGGTAGACGCCGTCCTCGACGTCCTCGTTGGGGTCCTCCATGTCCTCGGCGTCGGGCTGGTCGCCGAGCATGTCCTCGAGCGCCTCCTCGTCGAGGTCCTCGAGGTCCTCGCCGTCGGGGGCGGCCTGCTCATCGTTCGCCTCGTCGCCGCAGGCGGCAAGCGCCAGGGCGAGGGCCGCGGCGGTGGCCGTCGACCGGAAGAAGCGTGTACGCACGTGCACTCCTGGAATGCCGGGGGAAGAACGGGGGAAGCGACGAAGGTATGAGGTGGCGGGGCCCGGGGCCACCCGCCGGCCCGGCCGGGTGGGCCGGGCGGACACGGTCCGCCCCCGGGTGCAGTCCAGGCAGGTGGTGCGGCCTGCGTGCCTCGGGCTCAAGCTGCGCTGCCGGGTCGGGTGCACGGGTACAGTCGCGGCCCGATCCGCGGTCGACGATTCGCGTGCACGACAGGAGCTCCAAGTGGACCACCCCTACGGAACCGGCCTGCCGTTGACCGGCACCTCCCTGCCGTCGCCGGACAACTACCTGGTCCCGACGGTCATCGAGCAGACCAACCGGGGCGAGCGGGCCTTCGACATCTACTCGCGCCTGCTGCAGCAGCGCATCGTGTTCCTCGGCACGCCCGTCAACGACGAGATCGCGAACGTCGTGATGGCGCAGCTGCTCCACCTCGAGTCGGAGGATCCCGACAAGGACATCTCGATCTACATCAACTCGCCCGGTGGCTCCATCACGGCGCTGTTCGCCATCTACGACACGATGGAGTACATCAAGTGCGACACCCAGACCATCTGCATGGGCCAGGCCGCCTCGGCGGCCGCCGTGCTGCTGGCCGCGGGGACCAAGGGCAAGCGCTTCGCGCTGCCGCACTCGCGGGTGCTGCTCCACCAGCCGTCCGGGGGCGCGGAGGGCCAGTCGGTCGACATCGAGATCCAGGCCCGCGAGATCCTGCGGATGCGGGACCTGCTCAACGAGATCCTGGCGGAGAAGACGGGCCAGTCCGCGGAGAAGATCGGCCTGGACACCGACCGTGACTTCATCCTGGACGCCGAGGCCGCCAAGGACTACGGCCTGGTCGACGAGATCATCGCCAGCCGCAAGGCCCAGGAGCGCGAGGTGAAGTGAGCCGGGGTGGGGGTGCCTGGACCCCGCCACACGCGCTCGGTGGCAGCCGCCGCCCGTGGCGCCGCGTTCACGGCGACCCCCGCCGACGAGCGGGGGGTCGTGCCATCGTCCACGTCCACCGGCCTCGCCTGGCAGCGAGGCGCGGGCCTGCTCGTTACCATCGCGTCGGCTGCGCTTAGGGAGCGGCGCACGCCGAGCGAGGCCCGGCCGCGGACATCTCGACCAACACACGAGGCACGCCATGGCGAAGTTCGGTGAGGGGGACGCCCTCCTGAAGTGCTCGTTCTGCGGCAAATCGCAGAAGCAGGTCAAGAAGCTCATCGCCGGGCCCGGCGTCTACATCTGCGACGAGTGCATCGATCTCTGCAACGAGATCATCGAGGAGGAGCTCGCCGAACCCGTCGAGCTCGGCTTCGAGGAGCTGCCCAAGCCCAAGGAGATCTACTCCTTCCTCAACGACTACGTGGTCGGCCAGGAGGCGGCGAAGAAGACGCTGTCGGTGGCGGTGTACAACCACTACAAGCGGGTCCAGGTCGGGGCGGCCTCCGGCGACGACGTGGAGCTGCAGAAGTCCAACATCCTGCTGCTCGGCCCGACCGGCTCGGGCAAGACGCTGCTCGCCCAGACCCTGGCCCGCCTGCTCAACGTCCCCTTCGCGATCGCCGACGCCACGGCGCTGACCGAGGCCGGCTACGTGGGCGAGGACGTCGAGAACATCCTGCTCAAGCTGATCCAGGCCGCCGACTTCGACGTGAAGAAGGCGGAGACGGGCATCATCTACATCGACGAGGTCGACAAGATCGCCCGCAAGTCCGACAACCCCTCGATCACCCGCGACGTCTCCGGCGAGGGCGTGCAGCAGGCGCTGCTGAAGATCCTGGAGGGCACCACCGCCAGCGTCCCGCCGCAGGGGGGCCGCAAGCATCCCCACCAGGAGTTCATCCAGATCGACACCTCCAACATCCTGTTCGTCTGCGGTGGCGCGTTCTCCGGGCTCGAGCAGGTGGTCGAGCAGCGCCAGGGCCGCAGCTCGGTTGGCTTCGGCGCCGACGTCGCCTCGGCGCAGGACAAGGACCTCGCCGACCTGCTGCGAGGGGTGCTGCCCGAGGATCTGGTCAAGTACGGCCTCATCCCCGAGTTCATCGGGCGCCTGCCGGTGGTCTCCTCGGTGGAGCCGCTCGACCGCGAGGCGCTGGTCGACATCCTCACGCGACCGAAGAACGCCCTGATCAAGCAGTACCGGCGCTTCTTCGAGTTCGACGGGGTGGAGCTCGAGTTCGAGGACGAGGCGCTGGAGGCCATCGCGGATCTGGCCATCCTGCGCCAGACCGGCGCCCGTGGGCTGCGTGCCATCCTCGAGGAGGTGCTGCTCAACACCATGTACGAGCTGCCCTCCCGCGAGGACGTGGGCACCTGCGTCATCACCGCCGACACGGTGCGGGAGAAGGTCAATCCCACCCTGGTGCCCCACGAGGGCGGCCACGAGCACGAGGAGCGCCAGGAGCGCTCCGCCTGACCAGCTCCCGCTAGTCCTGCTGGACCATCTCCGGTGTGGTCTTCAGGCGCGGCCCGCTCGGGCCGACGTCGGCCCATGGGGGCATGGACCGACGTCGCGAGGAGCATGCAGATGGCCAGGACGGTGCCCGCCGGACGTGCCCGGTCGTCGCGGGGCCACCTGCCCGACGCGCCCGGCTCCGGCCGACGCCACCGCCTGCTGGCCTGGCTGCTGGCCCTGCACCTTCCCGGGATGGCGGGCCTGGCGGTCCTGACCGGCCACGCGGCCCACGACGCGCTGGTGCCGGGCGCGGCCGTGCTGCTCGCGTTGG
>SKLC01000015.1 GCA_007123425.1 Nitriliruptoraceae bacterium | reverse complement strand
GGCTGCCTACCCGGCGCGGTGCAGGGCGTACTCGGCCAGCCGCGTCATGGCGGTCACCACGGGGCGGTCGCCGAAGGGGGCGAGCTCGGCGACGGCGGCGCGCACGTAGTCGCCCGCGGCCTGCCGCGAGCGCTGCAGGGCGTCGCCGCCGCGCAGGATCTCCAGGGCGCGCAGGACGCCGGGCTCGTCGGGCACGTCGTCGGCCAGCAGCGCGGCGAGCTCGCCGTCGTCCTCCTCGAGCCCGTAGAGCACGGGCAGCGTGCGCACGCCCTCCCGCAGGTCGGTGCCGGGGGTCTTGCCCGACTGCTCGTGCTCGGAGGCGATGTCGAGGATGTCGTCGGAGAGCTGGAAGGCCATGCCGACGTTCCAGCCGTAGCGCGCGGCGGCCTCGACTCCCTCGCGGTCCACGCCGGAGAGCAGGGCCCCGTACCGGCAGGAGGTCTCGATCAGGCTCGCGGTCTTGCCCGAGACCACCTCGAGGTAGTGCTCGAGGGTGGGGTCGAGGGCCTCGATCTCGTCGGGCAGCGAGTCGGCGACCGACCCCTGCACCTCGCGGATCTGCCCTTCGCACAGGCGCGCGAGCGTGTCGGCCATGATCCGGGTGACCTCGACGCCGAGGTCGGCCGACAGCGCCGAGGCCCGGGCGAAGAGGTAGTCGCCGGTGAGGATCGCCACGGTGTTGTCCCAGCGCGAGTTGGCACTGGGGTTGCCGCGGCGGGCGGCCGCCTCGTCGATCACGTCGTCGTGGTAGAGCGTGGCCAGGTGCACCAGCTCGACGATCACGCCGGCATCGACCAGCTCGGCGCGCTCGGGGTCGCCGAGGTGGCCGGCCAGCGCCACCAGCAGCGGCCGAAAGCGCTTGCCGCCCGCGCTGATCAGGTAGCGCGCGGCGCGATCGACGAAGGCGTGGCTGGAGCCGACCTGTTCGTGGAGCCGCTCCTCCACCCGGTCGAGCACGCCCGCGACCGGCAGCCCGTGCGCCTCGAGCTCGTCGAGGACGGGTGCGGGGATGGCCAGCTGGGCCGGGCGGGGATCGACGGGCACCTGCTCACCTCACCAGCGCGGCGGCGTGCTCCGCCAGCTGCAGGAAGACCTGGGGCTGGACGCCGAGGTAGATCACCAGCACGGCGCTGACCGCCACGCCGGCGGTCACGCCGGAGGAGAGCACCGGCAGCTCCGGCGCCTCCGTGGGCTCCTCGAGGAACATCATCCCGGCGATGCGCAGGTAGAAGAACGCGGCCACCACGCTGGAGAGCACGCCGATGGCCACCAGCCAGGTCAGGCCCGCGGCGATGCCCGCGCGGAACACCTCGAGCTTGCCCACGAACCCGGCCGTGAGCGGGATCCCCGCCAGGGAGAGCAGCGAGAGCCCGAGGATGCCGGCCACCGACGGCGAGGTGCGGCCCAGCCCACGCAGCGCGGAGAGCGTCACCTCCCCGCGGCGGGTGCGCTCGATCGCGATGATGCACCCGAAGGCCGCCACCGTCGCCACGGCGTAGGTCAGCAGGTACCACAGGGTGGCCGACAGGCCCGCGGCGGTGTTGGCCGCCACGCCGATGGTCGCGTAGCCGGCGTGGGTGATCGAGGAGTAGGCCAGCATCCGCTTGATGTCGCCCTGGACCAGCGCGAGGTAGGCGCCGTAGAGCATCGTCAGCGCCGCCAGGACCGCCAGCACGGGCACCCACAGCCACTCCAGCGCCGGGAAGGCGACGAGGTACAGGCGCAGCAGCGCCGCGAAGGCGGCGGCCTTGGTCGCCGTGGCCATGAGCGCGGTGATGTTGGTGGGCGCGCCCTGGTAGACGTCGGGCGCCCACAGGTGGAACGGGGCCAGCGCCACCTTGAAGCCGATGCCGACGGTCACCAGCGCGAGGCCGGACACGGCGACGATCGTCGGGGTGGTGACCAGGCCCAGCGCCCCGCCGATCTCGGGGATCGACAGCGACCCGGTGGCCACGTACAGCAGCGCGAGGCCGTAGAGCAGGATCGTGGAGGCCACCACCCCGGTCACGAAGTACTTCAGCGACGACTCCTGCGAGCGCCGGTCGCGCCGCGCCAGGCCGGTCAGGATGAACAGCGCGATGGAGAGGATCTCGAGCGCGACGAAGAGCGTGATCAGGTCGTTGGCGGTGCCCAGGACCGTCATGCCGACCGCGGCCAGCAGGATGAGCGGCTCGACCTCGCCGCGGTGGATGCCGCGGTCGCGCAGGTAGCCGTAGCCCAGCGGCACCACCAGCAGGGACACGAGGTAGACCGTCAGGCGGGTGAAGAAGCCGATGCCGTCGTTGGCGATCGCGCCCGCGACGGCGTCGGTGGGCTGGATCGGCCCGCCCCCGGGGGCGAGCACCGCGGCGTACTGCCACAGCGTGAGCGCCAGGGCGCCCACCAGGGACAGGCCCGCGCCCCAGGCCGGGATCAGCGAGGGCCGGGTGGGGAAGGCCAGCACCAGCGCAGGGGCCGCCGCGCCCAGGGCGATGGCCACGGCGCCGGGCACGGCCAGGCCCATGGTGACCAGCCACCCGCCGAACACGATGCCCAGCACGGCCGTCGGCACGGCCACGGCCAGGCGGAAGCGGCCGGCGACGATCAGCAGCAGCAGCACGAGCGCCATCGCCGTCGGCGCGAGCTCGGGCGCGAAGCTGGACCAGGCGATCTCGGGTACCTGGACCTCGGCGTTGGTCTGGGCGAGGAACATCGTCGGCGTGCTCCTACTCATTCGTCGACGCGGTGGCGTCGCCCGCGGGCGCGCCCAGCTCGTCGGCGGCATCGTCGTCGTCGGCGGCGGCGACCGGCTCGTCCTCGGCGATCACCCCGACCTCGGCGAGCACGCGGTCCACCGAGGGCTCGACGACATCGAACAGCGGCTTGGGGTAGATCCCGATCGCGACGATCAGCACCACGATCGGGGTCAACACGCCGATCTCGAGCGGCTTGAGGTCGACGGTGTTCTGGTTGTCGGCGCCCTCGAGCGGCCCGTGGAACATGCGCTGGTAGGCCCACAGCAGGTACAGGGCCGCCAGGATGGCGCCGAAGGCCGCCAGGATCCCTGCCCAGCGCACCTCCTGGAAGGTGCCCAGCAGGATCGGGAACTCGCCGACGAAGCCGTTGAGGCCCGGCAGCGCCAGCGAGGACAGCGACACCACCAGCCACAGGCCTGCCATCACCGGCACCTGCTTGGCCAGCCCGCCGAAGGCGGCGATCTGGCGGGTGTGGCGCCGGTCGTAGAGGAAGCCGATCAGCAGGAACAGCGCACCGGTGGACAGGCCGTGGTTGATCATCTGCACGACGCTGGCCGAGGTGGCGGTCGAGTTCAGCGCGAAGGTGCCCAGCACCACGAAGCCCATGTGGCTCACCGAGGAGTAGGCGATCAGGCGCTTGATGTCGCGCTGCATCAGCGCCACGATCCCGCCGTAGAGCACGCCGACGACCGACAGCGCCAGCAGCCAGGGAGCGGCCTCGACGGTGGCGTCGGGGAACAGCGGCAGCGAGTAGCGCAGCAGGCCGAAGGTGCCCATCTTCAGCAGCACGGCGGCCAGGAAGACCGACCCGCCGGTGGGCGCCTCGGTGTGCGCGTCGGGCAGCCAGGTGTGCACCGGGAACACCGGCACCTTGACCAGGAAGGCCAGCGCGAAGGCCAGGAACAGCCAGCGCTGCTCGACGATGCCCAGGTCCAGCGCCCGGATCGCCTCGTACTCGAAGGTGCCCGCCTGGGAGTAGAGGTAGAGCACGCCGAGCAGCATCACCAGGCCGCCCAGCAGCGTGTAGAGGAAGAACTTCACCGCGGCATAGCGCCGGCCGGCCCCGCCCCAGATGCCGATGATGAGATACATCGGCACCAGGGAGAACTCGAAGAAGACGTAGAAGACCAGCAGGTCCGCGGCGGCGAACACGGCGATGATCGTGGCCGCGAGCACCAGGAAGGCCATGACGTAGCCGCGGAGGCGGTCGCTGACGTTGTTCCACGACGAGAGCAGGATCAGCGGGGTGAGGAAGGTGGTGAGCAGGATCAGCACCAGGCTGACCCCGTCGATGGCGAAGTGGAAGTCCGCGCCGATCGCCGGGATCCAGGCGGCGCGCTCGGTCAGCTGCAGCCCCGCCTCGGCGGTGTCGAACTGCCAGGCCAGCCCCAGCGAGCTGATGAAGGCCGCGGTGGAGGCGACCAGGCCGTAGACCTTGGCCCGGGCGACGTCCCGATCCAACGCGATGAGCAGCGCGCCCGCCAGCAGCAGCGCGAAGGTGAGCGTGATCAGTCCCATGGGCTAGACCACCTGGAGGATCAGGACGACGATCAGGGCCAGGCCGCCGGCCACGAAGGCGGCGACGTAGCCCCGCACGAGTCCGGTCTGGACACGGCGCGAGGCGCGGCCGACGCCCGTGGACAGGACGCCGACCCCGTTGACCGCCCCGTCGACGATGCGGGTGTCGACCCACACCAGCGCGTCGGCGACGCGGCCGCCGGCACGGACGAAGACGGTCTCGTAGAGCTCATCGACGTAGAACTTGCGCTCGAGCAGCTCCGCCCCGGCGCCGCGCACCGGCTCGGCCATGCGGCCCTGGGTGACATCGCGGCGGACGTAGGCGAGGTAGGCCAGGCCGATGCCCAGACCCGCCGCGACGATCGCGATCGGGATCAGCACCGGCTCGGTGAAGCCGCCGGCGGGCGAGAGCCCGAGGTGCTCCAGCGGCGCGGCCACCGGCTCGAGGAAGTTGTAGAAGGGGCCGTGGTGGACGGGGTTGAGGACCAGCCCGCCCAGGGCGGAGAGCACGGCCAGCACCACCAGCGGCACCGTCATCGAGGGCGGCGACTCGTGGGGATGGAGGTCGGCGCTGTAGCGGGGCTTGCCGAGGAAGATCAGGAAGAACCAGCGGCTCATGTAGAAGGCCGTGATGATCGCGGCCACCAGCCCGATGCCCCAGATGACGCCGAAGCCGTTGAAGTAGGCCTCGGCCAGGATCTGGTCCTTGGAGAAGAAGCCGGCGAAGGGCGGCACGCCCGAGATGGCCAGCCACCCCACGAGCGAGGTCCAGAAGGTGATCGGCATGACCTTGCGCAGCCCGCCCATGCGCCAGGCGTCGGTGTCGTTGGCCATCGCGTGCATCACCGAGCCGGC
>SKLC01000454.1 GCA_007123425.1 Nitriliruptoraceae bacterium | reverse complement strand
GCCGTCTGGGGATGGAGTACATCTTCCAGATGCTGGCCCAGACCAACGTCGAGATGCTGAAGTCGGTGGGCGCGGAGAAGAAGAAGATCATCGCCTGGTGCCCGCACTGCTTCAACTCGCTCAAGAACGAGTACCCCGACTTCGACGGCCACTTCGAGGTCCTGCACCATTCCGAGGTGCTGTCCAAGCTCATCGACGACGGCCGGCTGGTGGCCACCAGCGAGCTCGACAAGCGGGTCACCTACCACGACCCGTGCTTCCTCGGCCGGCACAACGAGAAGTACTCCGAGCCGCGCAAGGTCGTCGATGCGGTCCCGGGCGTGCAGCCCTCCGAGATGCACCGCTGCCGCTCCAACGGCTTCTGCTGCGGCGCCGGCGGCGCCCGGATGTGGATGGAGGAGGACATCGGCAAGCGGGTCAACATCGAGCGCATCGACGAGGCGCTCGAGACCAACCCCGACCTGATCTCCACCGCCTGCCCGTACTGCACGACGATGCTGTCCGACGCCATCGCCCAGAAGGTCCAGGAGGGCGAGCTCGACGACGGCCAGGTCGAGGTCCTCGACATCTCCGAGGTGCTGCAGCGGGGCCGGATGCTGCCCATGGCCGCGCAGGGTGTGGCCGGCGCGCCGACCTCGCCCAACGGCGGCCAGCCCGAAGGCGAGCCCGCCGGCCAGCAGTAGTCCGGGCACCTACCCTCGTGCCGTGACCGAGCCGAACCGCACCGACGCCGCCCGCCCCGCCGGGGCGGGCGGCGCTGTGCGCGGGGACGACGAGAGCGACGTCGAACAGCACGCCGACCGCGCCGAACGGCTCCAGGAGCGCCTCGCGATCCCGGTGCTCATCGCCGCGCTGGCGTCGGTCCCGGCGGTGTTCCTCACGCTCTTCGACGACCCGGCGGAGAGCATCGGCAGCGTCATCAACACGCTGTCGGGGGCGGTGCTGATCGCCGAGGCGGTGGTGCTGCTGGCGGTCTCGGAGAACCGGCTGCAGTGGCTGCGGGACAACCTCTGGCTGGTGGGCCTGGCGCTGTTGATGATCCCGGCCATCATCTTCGCGGTCGGTCCGGTGCAGCTGCTGCGGCTGGTGCGGCTCGTCGGCGCCCTGCGGATCATCCGGGTGCGCCGCATCCTCAAGGCCGGCAAGATCGTGCGCCGCCGCGCCGGCCTCGACCAGCTGTGGCAGCGGGCGATCAGCGTCGGCATCTCCCTGCTGGTGGCGGGCTTCGTGGCGGTGGTGCTGGCCGATCCCACGTCGCAGTCGCGGCAGCTGATGGAGGACATGCTGGGCTTGAGCGGCCCGGTGCCCGCGATCGTGGCCGGCGTGCTGCTGGGCGGCGCGACCCTCATCGTCGCGCTCAACCGGGGCGAGGACGAGGAGGACCTCGACGGCGAGGAAGCCGACGAGGTCGAGGCCGGTAGCGACCCGGCGGCCGACGAGGTCGAGGCGGGCCGCGACCGGGCCGCCGACGACTGACCGTGCGGTGCGCCGGTCTGCTCCCGCGGGGGCGTTGGTCCGCGGTGCGCTGACACCGCGTCTCGGGGCGGTGTCCGCACCGAGGCCCAACGCGAGACCCCCGGTGCGGGGACACCGGGGGCCGGGATGAGATGGGGCCGGGACAGGGGCACCACGAGCACCGCCGGGGACGAGCGGTACAAGGGCCCGGCATCGCGCCGGTTCCCGGACCTCCTCTCTCGCGGGGACCGTGCACCTTGGGGTCGAGGTTGCCGATCCAGCATTCACCCTAGACATCGTCAGGCCGTCCGTCACGGAATTCTGTCGGACGAATGGCCGTGGTGGATCGTCGGTGCCGACTAGCCCTCGAAGTTGAGGTGGTAGCGCGAGGCGGTGGGGCCACGCTGGCCCTGGTACTTCGAGCCGAGCTCGGGCGACCCGTAGGGCCGCTCCGCGGGAGAGCTCAGCTGGAACAGGCACAGCTGCCCGATCCGCATCCCCGGGTAGATCGCTATCGGCAGGTTGGCCACGTTGCTCAGCTCCAGGGTCAGGTGCCCCTCGAAGCCCGCGTCCACGAAGCCCGCCGTGTTCGACACGAAGACGCCGCCGTGGCCGGCGAGGAAGTTCTCGATGTGGCGCCCGGCGGGGCGTACCTCCAGGTCGTAGATCGGCTCGAGCCGGCCGGTGTCGACCACCTCGACGACCTCATCCCAGGCCAGATCGCCGTCGACGAGCCGGTCGAGGTCTCGGAGCTCATCGTCGGACGCCTCGCAGGCCGCGTACGTGTCACGCAGTCGGGCCAGGGTCGAGCGCCGGACCGCGGTCCGACCGGTGCGGTTCTCGACGTTGCAGAGGTCGGTCGCGTGGCGGTAGCCGGCCTGCTGGGCCGCCTCGGCCTGCGAGAGCCCGACAGCCTCGCGCAGGCGCACGAGGAGCCGGTCGGGCAACGGGACGCCAGTGAGCAGCTCGTGCTCCCGGTCGGGGGCCGCGACCTGCCAGGCGACGGACGCGCCGGCGCGGTGCTGCTCGTAGGCCGCCGCCCGGCGCCCGAGCCGGGCCAGCACCAACAGCAGATCGGAGACGAGCCCTGGGGAGGAGGTCCACATCGAGTCACGGGCGCGCTCCCGGGAGCCGTCTCCGTCGAGGAACCCCTCCAGGAAGGCCTCGAGCAGGTCATCGGGCCATCCGTAGACGTCCTGTGGGACCCGCTTGTCCAACGATCCGCCGCCGCAGCCCAGCCAGTCGACCATGGCGGCGAAGAGCGCGGACTGGATGGTGACGCTGTGGCCCTCGGCGCGGTAGGTCGGCGCACCCAGCACCGCCGCGCTCGCTTCGACACGGTCGAGGATCGCCGGGTCGGTGTTGGAGACCACCACCTGCGTACGGCGTCGGCAGCCCTCGGCGACATAGAGGCCCAGTAGCCACGCGAGGTCGCGGGTGACCTCCACACTGGCCGGCATCGTGTGCCGCGCACCCCGGAGGCGCACCCGGTCGCCCAGGCCCACATCGCGGGGCTGCACGAACTGGTGCGCGATTGGCCAGGGCAGTCGCCGGTGACGCTCGTGGTAGCGCACGTGCCGGATGCCGACGTCCTGCAGGGCACGCGACAGGGATGCCCGGCGCTCGCCGAACAGGCGATCGACGGTCGGGCCTTCGAGGCACACGTCACCGGCCCGATCCTCCGGGACGAGCGCGAGCGCGTCCAGCGCCGGCGCGTCGCCATCGGCGGCCGGGATCGTGGCCGGCACGGCGACCCGGGTCCCGGGCCGGAGCCCCTGCGAGGGGACCTTGACCACCTTCCCGTCGCGGTCGAGCGTGAACAGGTTGTGCCCGGCGGTCACGCGAACACGCCGTCCCGAGCGGAGCCGGACCTCGAAGATTCGATCCTCAGGCCCTTCGTACCAGCCGGTGACCTCGTGGTAGGTGACCTCGAAGGTCTCGGGGTCGAAGCCCACGACCGACCCCTCGACCTGGCCCTTGACGACGGCGCCGATGGTGGTGCGCACGAGCCGGCCCTCGGAGAGGAGCAGCAGCTCCTCGGAGGCCGGCAGGCTCGAGTGGATCAGCAGCCCGAGCCGCCCCAGACTGGACTTGCCCTCGACCCGCCCGACGATGTCGTCGGGGAGGCTGATCACCTCGTGTGTGGTTCCCAGGACGAACTCGCCGGGGTGGAGCATGAACGGCTCGTCCTGGCTGACCTGCACCTCTTCGGTGAGGTCCACCATCGGATCACGGACGTCGATGTAGGACCGCCGGTGGTTGGCGAACACGCTGAACGTGTCACCGATCCGCAGGTCGATGCTCGAGGGCTGGACCGCGTTGTCGTCGAGCGGATCGATGACGACCCGCCCCGCCTCCAGCTGTCGACGGATGTCGCGGTCCGAGAGGATCACGGTTGGCCCTGTTCGTCTGCGCGCGCGCCATCGTAGGCGGGGGTCCCGACACCGCGCCCCGACACCCTTCGGGTCGCACGAGCCGCAGGATCCCTAGGATGCGGCACTCGCGACGAGGAGGAGAGGGACGTGGCGGTCGACGCCGAGGTGCAGGCGCTGCTGGACATGCTCGAGCAGGGAGGCGGCGGGTCGCTGAGCGCCGGCTCCCCTGAGGAGGCCCGCGCGCAGTTCCGGCTGCTGACGGTCGACGCCCGCGACCCCGCGACGGTCCCCGAGGTCGGCGCGGTCGAGGATCTCAGCGTCGACGGTGGCGACGGCCCGCGCCCCGCGCGCCTCTACCGCCCCGAGGCGGGTGGGGATCACGCGCTGCCGGTGCTCGTGTTCCTCCATGGCGGCGGCTTCGTCATCGGCGACCTCGACACCCACGACAGCCAGGCCCGGCGCCTGTGCCGGGACCTCCACGCGCTGGTGGTCAGCGTCGACTACCGGCTGGCTCCCGAGCATCCGTTCCCCGCGGCCGTCGAGGACTGCCTCGCGGCCACCCGCTGGCTCGCCGACAACGCCGAGGAGCTCGGTGGTGATGGCCAGCGGCTGGCGGTCGGTGGCGACAGTGCGGGTGGCAACCTCGCCGCCGTGGTCGCCCAGCGCTGCCGCGACGAGGGCGGACCGACGCTGGCTGCGCAACTGCTGATCTACCCCGTGACCGACCTGTCCCAGGATGACGGCCGCTACCCCTCGCGCGTGGAGAACGCGGAGGGGTATCTTCTCACCCAGGACGACATGGACTGGTTCACCGCCTCGTACGTGGCGGAGGGGCAGGAAGCGGACCCGATGGCCTCGCCGCTGCTCGGCGAGCTGCGGGGGCTGCCACCCGCCGTCGTGGTCACCGCCGAGTTCGACCCGCTGCGCGACGAGGGCGACGCCTACGCACGCGCCCTGCGTGAGGCCGGTGTGGAGGTCACCCACGAGAGGTTCGACGGGCTGATCCACGGCTTCTTCGGCATGGGCCCGCTTTCGGCCGCCTGCGAGCAGGCGGTCACGCGCACCTGCCAGGCGCTGACGGACCTCTGGTCCCACGCCCGGGCCTGAAGGATCGCCACTTCGTGCGGCCCACGGGCCGTGCCGCGTTGCGGGCGAGGCGAGTCGCCGAGTACCGTTCGAGCGGCGCTACCTTGCGTGGCGCGCTCGCGGGTGTAGTTCAATGGTAGAACACGAGCTTCCCAAGCTCGGAACGTGGGTTCGATTCCCATCACCCGCTCCAT
>SKLC01000314.1 GCA_007123425.1 Nitriliruptoraceae bacterium | reverse complement strand
CATCGGCTCAACATCACCCTCGACGAGGAACAAGCAGCCAAGCTGGCCCGCCTCGCGGGACGCGTCCACGTCAACGAGGGGACCCTGGCGCGCTCGCTGCTCTCCTCCGCCATCGATGACGCAGATCCTGATCCTGACTCCGTGGTCGCGGTGCTCGACGGCATCGACGGCGCGTGGGAACGGGCCGAGCGTGGACGCCGACAGGCAGCGTCCGGGCAGACCATCTCCCTGAGCGACCTGTAGACCTGTGGCGCGCGTCGAGCTCGCCCACGTCGCCGTCGAGGACCTCGACCACCTCTTTGCGGTACTGAGCCTGCCTGCCGACACCCGCGAGCGCGTGCGTCGTGGCCTCGAGCCACTCGGAGAGTTCCCGCGACTCGGCCCAGAGCTGACCGGACGATGGCAGGGCACCCGTTTCGTGCTCGGTCCCTGGCGCTGGATGCTGCTCGTGTACGAGCACATCGAGAGCGAGGACCGCGTGGTCGTGCTCACCATCCAGGACGCTCGTTCATCGTCGGCCGCGACCAGGAGGTAGCCGGCTCTACGGCCCCTACCGGCCCGTCAGGCACGCCTGGCGGGCCATTTCGCGCGCCCGACCAGCCGATCCAGCGTCCCCGAACCCACAAGACGGGCCGGGACACCCCGTGGAGCGGCCCGGCCCGACAACCCGGTACAGAGCCCGAACCCGAAAGCGGAAAGGGCCGTGGCGGAGGGTGGGGGATTCGAACCCCCGAGAGTGTTGCCACTCAACACGGATTCCAGCCGTGCGCCATAGGCCAGACTAGGCGAACCCTCCGAACGCGCGGCAGCGTACGCGCCGGCGGCCGGGGTCGCCAACGCCGCGGGAGGAGGGACCGGCCCACCCGGACGGCGCGGCACACGTGGCGTGGCCCGCGGGGGATGATCGCGGCCCCGCCGGGGCCGCAGAGCGGGCAGGGCCCAAGGCCCCTGGCGATCACCGGATTCGACGACCACACTCGAGGCGAGGGAGGTGACCGGCCGGCCTCGCCGCCTTCGGACAGGAGCCGCGATGATCGCCACGTTCGACCTCGACACCCTCAAGCGGGGGCATCGGGAGCGCGACCCGGACCTGCTGCTGGGGCTCTACGCCGAGGACGCCGAGCTGGTGGTGATCGACGACGAGCACCCCCCGAGCCATCCGCTGGTGCTCGTCGGCCGTGACCGGATCGCGGACTACCTGCGGGAGCTGTGCGCGGGCGACGTGGTCCTCGAGGTCGGCGACGAGGTGGTGGCCGACGACCGGGTGGCGCTCCACGTGGCGTTCTGGCACCCGGACGGCACGCAGGCGCTGTGCTCCGAGGTGCTCGACCTCGATGACCAGGGGCGCATCCTGCGCGAGACGATCGTGCTGGCCACCGACCACTCCTGACACCGGCGGCGGTGCCAGGCCGTCTCTGCCGTGGGCGTCAGCGCGCCCCGTCCCCCGCCACCGTCACGGCTGCGCCCGTCCCGTGCTCGTGCTGCCGCCGCGGCTGCCGCCGACGGTCCCAGCGGTCCCACAGGGCCAGCAGGCTCGGCAGCACCAGCACCGCCGCGACGAGCGAGTACGCGATCGCGTACACGATCACGTACCCGAGCTGCTCGAAGGGCAGCAGCGTCGAGGTGATGAGCACCCCGAAGCCGATCGCGGTGGTCAGCGCGGAGCCCGCCAGCGCCCCGCCGGTCTGGGTGACGGTGCGGCGCAGCGCGTCACCGCCGTGCTCGCGCTCCTCCAGGAACCGCGAGGTCACGTGGATCGTGAACGGCACGCCGATGCCGATGGACAGCGCCGCCAGCGTCGCGGTGACGGGGTTGAGCGGCACGCCGGTCAGCGCCATCGTGCCGAAGGTGAGCGCCAGCACCAGCCCGACGGGCAGCACCGTGACAACGCCCACCAGGGGTCGGCGGACCGCGACCGTGTAGTGCAGGACGAGCAGCGCCATCGCCGCCCCGAGCGCGGTCAGCAGCGACAGGAGCTGGGAGTCCTCGATCCGCTCGCCGATGTCGGCCTGCACGATCTCCGGCGAGGTGGCGATCGCCTCGCCGCCGGCGTCGCGCAGGGGGGCGAACGCCGCCAGCAGGTCCTGCTCGAGGTCGCCCGCGCGGCTCTGGCCGGCGGTGGTGCGCAGCTCCGCGCGTCCGAGGTAGTCACCGCCCACGTCACGATCGAGCACCTCGGAGGCCCCGGTCGCCTCGTCGAGCAGCAGGTCGTAGACGGCGGCGACGTCGGCGCCCCCGCCCACGGTGAGGTCCTCGCGCACGCCGAGCTCGAGCAGCGCGGGGCCGAGGTCCTCGTCGCCGAGCGCCTGGCCGAGCACGGACACCAACGTCGTGCCGTCCGAGTTGCCGGCCACGGTCGCGACGTCGTCGGCCGTCGCCGCGCGCTCGAGGGAGGCGACGACCGCGTTGTGGGCCTCCGGCGTGGCCAGCTCCCCGGTGAGCAGCACGGCGGTGCTCTCCTCGAAGCCGCCATTGAAGCGCTCGTCGATGGTCTCGAAGGTGGCCAGCAGGGGCTCGTCCTGCGGCACGAAGTCGGTGAGCTCGAACTCGCTGTCGAGCTGGGTGAAGCCGTAGCCACCCGCGACCACCAGCACCAGGGCGACGCCCAGCGTGGGGACCGGCGCCCGCTCCGCCAGCCATGCGGTGCGCCCCACGACCTGGGGCAGCGCCCGCTGGGTCTGCCCGGCCAGCGCCGTCGCCGGCAGCGTGCCGGCCCGGGCCGCCCGGCGGTCGAGCAGGACCCGCACCGCCGGCACCACCGTGAGGGTGAGCACGAACGCCGCGACGATGCCGACGGCCGCCAGCACGCCCAGGGTGGCCAGGAACTCGACGGGGCTGACGAGGTTGGTCAGGAAGCCGATGGCGGTGGCCGCGGTGCACAGCAGCAGCGTGAGCCCGACGGTGCGCGCCGAGGTGGCCCACGCGCGGGGCGGGTCCGCGCCGTCGCCGACCTCGGTGCGGTAGCGGGCGAGCAGGTGGATCGCGAAGTCCACGCCGAGCCCCACGACGAGGATCGGCACGATCTGGGTCTGCGGGGAGAAGTAGCCGATCAGGCCGGCGTAGTCGGGGCCGAGGAGCACACCGGCGCCCTGCATCCAGATCACCGAGAGCACGATGACAGCGAGCGTGAGCCCGACGTCCGCGGCGGTGCGCCGCGCGATCCGCACGCGCCGGCCGGGGCCGGCGGGCACGCGGAAGACCACGGCGAGCACCAGCAGGATGACCAGCAGCGCCGTCCCGAAGAGCCTGCCGATCTCCGGGCCGATGTCGGGGTCGTCGAGCAGCAGGCCGAAGGCGAAGGGCTCGACCGACACGCCCGGCTCCGGGTCCACGGTCCGCACCAGGTCGACGAGCGCGCGCTGCTGCTCGAGCGCGGCCTGCTCGTCGAGCCCGGTCGTGTCCTGGAAGGCCAGCAGCAGCCCGGCGGTGGGCGGCTCGCCCTCGGCGAGCAGGCCGTCGAGCAGGTCGGCGATCTCGGGCGGGAGCTCTGCCTGCGCGCGCTCCTGCAGCTCGCGGACCTCCTCGTCGTCGAGGTCGGCGGGGTCGAGGCCGCCCTCCCGCACGGCCTGCGCGGCCCCGTCGAGGAAGCCCGTGATCGCCGGCTGGGCGCCGTCGGTCAGCAGGGTGTCGGCGACGGGCGCGTCCTCGATGACCTCGCGCAGACGCAGGGTGGTGCGCAGCGCGGCCGCGCTGCGCACGTCGTCCTCGACCTCGACGAGGACCTGGACCACCGACGACCGCTCGGCGAAGCGCTCGTCGAGGCGCTCCTGCGCCGCGGTGAGCTCGTTGTCGACGGCCACGCCCTCATCGGTCACGCTCTGGGAGGCCGCCCCGGCGAGCACGGCCGTCACGATCAGCACCGCGAGCAGCACGAGCACGGGGCGTCGCCGCACCACCTCGGCGAGCCGGTCGAACAGTGCCACCAGCATCCGCCTCATCCTCCGTCGTGCCGCACCGATCCCCGCGGGGTTCGGCGTCGAGGAGACCGTGGATCAGCCGTGCGCGCGGCCTGGGACACGACGACGCCGCCGCGCCCGGGGGCTGCGGCGGCGTCGGGAAGCGGAGGGAGGGGGATTCGAACCCCCGGTCCCTTGCGGGACTCCCGCTTTCGAGGCGGGTGCACTCGGCCAGACTATGCGATCCCTCCAGATCGCCCGGGGGCCGTGCCACCGGGCGAGGCCTGGGGAGGGTACGCGGCCGGGCGAACGACCGGCAACCGCCGGCCCGGCGACCGCCGGACCCGGACGAGCGTCGGCGTCGAGGCGGGGGTCAGCGCGGCTCGCGGATCAGCAGGTCACGGGTGAGCTCGTCACAGGTGGTCACCCCGGACAGCGCCATCGTGAGCTCGAGGTCGGCCAGGATGCAGCGCAGCACGTGGCGCACCCCCTCGTCGCCCGCGACGCCGAGCCCCCAGGCGTAGGGGCGGCCCAGCAGCACCGCCCGGGCGCCCAGGGCCAGCGCGATGGCGATGTCGGCGCCGGTGCGCACGCCGCTGTCGAACAGCACCGGCACCTCGTCGCCCACCGCCTCGGCGACCTCCGGCAGCGCCTCGAGCGCCCCCATCGCGCCGTCGACCTGCCGCCCGCCGTGGTTCGAGACGACCATGCCGGCCACGCCGGCGTCGACGGCCAACCGGGCGTCGTCGGGATGCTGGATGCCCTTGACCAGGACCGGCAGCGGCGAGCGGGAGGCCAGCTCCTCGAGCTTCGCCCAGGTCTGGGACGGGTCGGCGAACACCGAGGCCCAGCGCATGATGACGGCCTGCTCGGGGTCGTCGGCATCGTCGGGGAGCCCGGCGGTGAAGGCGGGGTCGGTGCGGTAGTTGGCCAGCCCCTTGCCGTGCAGGAACGGCAGATAGGCCTGGACGAGGTCCCGGGGCCGCCACGCGAGCATGCGGGTGTCGAGGGTGACCACCACCGCGTCGTAGCCGGCGTCGGCGGCGCGCTGGATGAGGCTGTCGGTGATCGCGTCCTCGGTCGGCCAGTACAGCTGGAACCAGTTCGGGGTGTCGCCGGCCGCCTCCGCGACCTCCTCGATGGAGTAGGAGGCGACCGTGGACAGCACCGTGGGCACGCCGAGGGTGGCCGCGCCCCGGGCGGTGGCGACCTCCGCCT
>SKLC01000192.1 GCA_007123425.1 Nitriliruptoraceae bacterium | reverse complement strand
GTCGACGACGGCGGTGGGCCCTCGGCGGCCGAGAGCTCACCTGCCGGGACCCCGGCCGAGGTGCCCGCGGGGGCGCAGGCGGCGACGGTGGACCGGGTGGTGGACGGTGACACGCTCCGCGTCCGGGTCGCGGAGCCGGGCGGGCCGATCCCGCCGGCCGACTCGGTCCGTGTGCGCCTGCTCAACGTCGACGCGCCCGAGCTCGACCATCCGCAGCGCGGCGAGGACTGCGGTGCCACGGAGGCGACGGCCTTCCTGGAGGCGCTGGTCCCACCCGGCAGCGCCGTCCATCTCGTCGCCGACACGGAGGACCGCGATCGCTACGGCCGTCCTCTGCGTGGGGTGTGGAGTGCCGACGGTCGGTTCGTCAACGGCGAGCTCGTCGAGGCGGGCTGGGCCGAGGTCGTCCTGTTCGAGCCCAACGACCGCTTCCACGCGCCGCTGCTCGAGCGGGAGTCCCAGGCGCGGAGCGCGGGCCGCGGCGCCTGGGGCGCCTGCGACGGCTTCCCGGGATGAGGGCCCGAGTCGCCACCGGGGCGATCGATGTGATCTGCTCCCTCCATCTCGTTCGAGAGTTGTGCCTCGTGTCGGACTCGACCTCCCCCTCACGCGTCGTCGCGCTCGGGCGCGGCCTCGCCGGCCGGTGCCCCTCCTGTGGCGGGCGCGGGATCTTCGCCGGGCTCAACGACCTCGTCGAGGCCTGCCCCACCTGCCGCTTCTCCTTCGTGCGGGAGGAGGGCTACTGGGTCGGCGCGATGATCGTGATCATGGCGCTGGTCCTGATCTTCTTCGGGATCTGGACCGTGGGTGGGATCCTGGTGACCTGGCCCGACGTGCCGTGGACCCCGCTGCTGGTGGGTGGGATCGTGCTCAACCTCGTCGTGCCGCTGGCGCTCTACGGCTGGTCGAAGACGATCTGGGTGGGGCTCGACCTCGCGTTCAATCCGGCCCGGGCGGAGGAGTTCCGCCTCGACGACGGCTGAGTCGAGGGGCGGCCCTGGCCCGCGACGGCGGGATTCGTGTGCGGACCTGACCGCCAGCGCGTCGATCCGGCACACGAATCCGTGCCCGTCCGCGCCCGGTGGCGGGGTCCGGCACAGCACGGAACACCGCGACGGGCCGCCGGTGTCAGCGGCCCGTCGCCCGATGAGCTCGCGGGGTCAGTGGGAGGCGTCGTCGTCCACGTCGCCAACCAGGAAGGCGCCGAGGGCGCCCTTGGGGACGTTGACGAACTCGTGGGAGACGAAGGGGTAGAACCCGTCGGTGTCGAAGGTGAACTCGACGAATCCGCCCTGTGATGCCTTGAGGTCGAGCGCCTGGGCGCCGCCCTCGTTGGTCACGTCGGGGTGCAGGCGGTAGTCGCCCTCCTTGTACACGGTGTCGAAGATCGTGCCGATGATGTGGAAGGCGCTGGCCTCGCTGGGCCCGGCGTTGAGCAGCCAGACCCGCACGCGCTCGCCGGGCTCGACGTCGGTGATGGGGTCGTGGACGTAGCCGTTGGCGTAGCCGTTGAAGGCCACGATGTCGGGGGTGCCCTCGAGCATCTTGTCGTAGTCGCCCGGCTCGCCCTCCGGGCCGAGGTAGAACTCGGACTGCACGAACGCGTACTCGTGGTCCACGTCCTCGAGGTCGGGCGGGTCGACGATCATCATCCCGTACTGGCCGTTGCCGGTGTGGTGCAGCACCGGGTCGGAGCCGCAGTGGTACATCCACACGCCGGCGTGCTTGGCCTCGAACTCGTAGACCAGCTCCTCGCCCGGCTGGATCGTGCGCATCTCGGTGGCCGGGTCGACCTTGCTGGAGTGGAAGTCGATCGAGTGGCCCATGTCCCCGTCGTTGATCAGGGTGATGCGGAAGATGTCGCCGACCTGCCCGCGCAGGGTGGGCCCCGGCACGGCGTCGTCGAAGGTCCACAGCTCTTGGGTCACGCCGGGCGCGACCTCGTCCTCGACCTGCGAGGCGCGGATGGTGATCTCGTGCACGTCCTGGTCCTCGGCCGCAGGCAGACGCGGGTCGCGGGCCTCGAAGCCCTCCGGCGCCTCGGCGTTCGGGTCGAAGGTGGCGAACTCCGTGGTGGTGGCCTCGGGGTCGTCGCTCACGCCGTTGGCCGCGGTCGCCTCTGCCTCGTCCTGGTCCCCGCCGGCGACGACCAGCGTGGCCTCCATCCCTGCGGCCTGGTGGCCGGCCACGGTGCAGATCACGGTGTAGGTGCCCGGCTCGAGGTCGCCCAGCTCCAGGCTGGCCGACTCCCCCGGATCGAGCATCGGCGTGGCCACGTCCGTGCCCTCCACCGCGAGATCATGGATCGCCGCGCCCTCGTTGGTGACCTCCAACGTGCCACCCGGCGCGATCTCGATCTGCGCCGGCTCGACGAACATGTCGCCCAGCTCCACCTGCGCCTCGGCGGGAGCATCGACAGCGCTCGCAGCCGCGCCCGCCGCCGCGACCTCCGCATCGGACGCGGAGCCGCCCGCGGAGACGATCAGCGCCCCGCCGCTGAGCACGAGGGCGACCGCGACCCCGGCCAGCGTGGCCACGGTGGCCATGGAGCGGCCCTCGGAAGCGGTCTCGGTCATGGCAGTCCTCCTGAGCGGATGATTGCAAGACTGCCAAACGTTTAGTAACAAACAAAGGGTACTTGGTCCCTCGACTCCGGGCCGATCGGCCGTGGTGCGGTCACGCTCGCTGCGAGCCCGGCGGCAGCTCGCTGCCCCAGGCCGCGCGCCGGCGAAGCAACCGGCCGGCCCACGGCGGGGTGACGCATGGGCCGAGGCCTGCCGGGGGAGGCCGGTGCAGCCCCTGGCGGGGCGGGCCGCGTGGGGCGAGTTCATCGTCCGGCAGGGCAGGCCGCGTGGGCGAGTTCAGCCCCTGGCGGGGCGGGCCGCGTGGGGGGCGAGGTCGTCGGGCAGCTCGTAGGTCCCGTCCTCGAGGGCGCTGTCGATGTCGATCACCTCGGCGAAGGTGGTCCGGCCCAGCTCCTCGATCATGGCCCGCTGCGCGCGGAACCACGGCACGTGGACCGCGCAGAAGTCGTCCCACCGGCAGGGCCCGCCGCGCAGCACGCACACGGTCGAGCCCGGCTCGCCGTTCACCGCCTCCACTACGTCGAGCAGGCTGATGTCGTGGGGCGCGGAGGCCAGCTCGTAGCCGCCCGCCGGGCCCGCGGTGGAGACCACGAGCCCGGCGCGGACGAGATCGGCGAGGACCTGGGCGACGAAGGAGGCGGGGATCGCCATCTCCTCCGCGATCTGGCGCGCCTTGCGTCGCTCCCCCGCCTGGTGGTGGCGGGCGAGGTCGATCGTCGCGCGGATGCCGTAGTCGGCCCGGCGCCCCAGCTCGAGTCGCATGACATTGACGCTACCCGTGAACGTTGAGGTCTGCTCGCCCGATGGTCGCCTCGTGCCCGACGGATGCCTCGTGCGCGGGGAGACGGGTCGTGCCGGGGGGACGCCTCGCGCGCGGTGGACGCCTCGTGCCGGGGAGGCGCACCGTGCCGGGTACCGTTGCGCCGCTGTCCGTCCCGCAGCGCCGGCGGGACGGGCGACCTCGCTCACGCCAGCCGTCGCGCGTTCCCGGCCGACGGCGGGACCCCCGCCGCGGAGGCGTCGTGACCCTCATCGAGTCGCTGCTCCTGGGACTGATCCAGGGCGTGTTCATGTTCGTGCCGGTGAGCTCCACCAGCCACCTCGTGCTCACGCAGCACTGGCTGCTCAGCAACGGCAGCCAGATGCCGCCGCCCGACTCGCCGGAGATGGTGCTGTTCGACCTCGTCGTGCACGTGGGCACGCTGGTCTCGATCGTGGTCGTGATGCACGGCGGTCTGCGCGAGCTGCTCGGCGGAGCGCTCACGGAGCTGCGCTCCGGGCAGGCCCGCGCGGGGGTGTGGCAGACGGTGTGGGTGCGCCTGCTCGCGCTGATGCTGCTGAGCACGGCGGTGACCGGGGTGCTCGGCCTGACCGTCCGGGACCATCTGACCGCCACCGTCTTCGCCTCGCCCACGGCGGTCGCCACCGCCCTGCTCGTCACCGCGGTGATGCTGTGGGTCACCGACCACCTGCGGGCCGAGCGGCGCGGCCCGGCGCAGGTCACGGTCGCGATCGCCGTGGCGATCGGCGTCGCCCAGGCGGTCGCGCTCACCCCCGGGATCTCGCGCTCCGGCGTCACGATCTTCGTGGCGCTGCTGCTGGGCCTGCAGCGCCCGCTGGCCGCGAGGTTCAGCTTCTACGTCGCGATCCCGACCATCCTGGGCGGCTCGCTGGTGCAGGCGGTCGACGTCCTCGGCGCCGGGCAGCTCACGATCGGCATGCCGCAGCTGGTGGGCGCCTTCGTCATGGCCGCGGTCGTGGGCGCCGGCGCCCTGTGGGTGGTGCTGCGCCTGCTCGAGCAGGCACGGTTCAAGGTCTTCTCGGTCTACGTGGCGGCCCTGGCCGCCCTGGTCCTGCTGATCGGCATCCCGGTGGCGTGAGCGGGTCTCACACCTCCTGGCTGATCGAGGCGGCCACGGTCGCGCCCAGCTCCCAGGCGGCGTCGAGCGTGGCCCGGTCGGGCTCCCCGACGACCTCGAGCAGCTCGGCGACCCCCGTCCACGACAGGCCCGTGGTGGCGGTCTCGATGGCACGGATCGCGCCCGCGGTGTCGCTGTTGCCATGCACGTAGGCGCCGTAGGGCCGCCGCTGGGTCTCCTCGAGGCACGGGTAGTAGATGCGGTCGAAGAAGTGCTTGAGGGCACCCGACATGTAGCCGAGGTTCGCCGGCGTCCCCAGCAGGTAGCCGTCGGCCTGGAGCGCGTCGACCTCGGGGCAGGTCAGCGCGGCGCGCACCTGCACGTCGACGTCGCCGATGGCGTCGGTGCGGGCCCCGTCGACGACCGCCTCGAGCAGGGACTGGCAGGTGGGCGAGGGCGTGTGGTGCACGATGAGCAGCGTGGCCATGCCGCCCAGGGTGGTCCAGATGCGCGCCGGAGGCAATCCGGGACCGGGCGAGCGCAGGCGCGCGCGGCGGCGAGCGGGGCGGCTACGAGGCCGGGGCTCGCCGCACGTCGGTCCCATGGGCCCCGCACACGGCCAGCAGCCGTGAGCCTGCCGTCGGGTCGGGTGGGGCCCCCGCCCCGGCCCCGGC
>SKLC01000086.1 GCA_007123425.1 Nitriliruptoraceae bacterium | reverse complement strand
GAGCCCGGCGAGGTCGTCGCGGGCCTCGGCGGCCAGGACCGCTGCGCCCTCGACCGGGGCGGGGCCCACCTGCACCAGCGCCTGGCCGGGCTCCGCGCCCGACGAGGCGATCACGCGACCGTCCGCGGCGAAGCCGAGCATCTGGCCGACCACCACCGGGGCGCGCACGGCTCCGGTGACCTCCGTGTGGCCGCCCACCAGCGACGCGCCCACCTCGGCGAGCGTGGCCGTGAGCTCGCCGAACAGGGCGCGGAGATCATCCTCCGTGCCGGTGGTGGGCAGCAGGACCGTGGCCAGGAACCAGCGCGGCGCCACGCCGGTGACCGCGACGTCGTTGGCGTTGACGAGCACGGCGTAGCGGCCCGCGTCGCTGGCCGTGAGCGTGATCGGGTCGCTGGCGGCCACCAGCGCGCCCGCCGGCACGTCGATGACCGCCGCGTCCTCGCCCAGCGCGGGCCCGAGACGCACGGCGTCATCGGTGGCGGGTGCCGTGGCCAGCAGCTCGGCCAGCAGGTGGGCCGGCAGCTTGCCGGCGGGCAGCGGGAGCCGGGGCATGGCGACGCCTTCGGGTCACGACACGCGTCGCACGCTACCCGGAGCCGCGCCCGGGCCCGGGGACGGGCGTGCGGGACGAGCGGGGCCCAGAGGCCGGGGCGTGCGGGACGAGCCGGGCCCCGGGGACGCCCGTCCGGTCTCGACACGCCCCCGGGGCCCGGGTGATGCTCTCCCCTCACGGCCGCCCACGCTGTGGGGACCGAGCCGGTGAGCTAGAAGCTGGGCTGCTGGTACAGCGTCACCACGGCGGCCCCGCCGAGGCCGATGTTGTGCTGCAGGCCGACGCTGGCGTCGTCGACCTGGCGCTTGTCGGCCAGGCCGCGCAGCTGCCAGGTGATCTCGCTGCACTGCGCCAGGCCGGTGGCGCCCAGCGGGTGGCCCTTGGAGATCAGGCCGCCGGAGGGGTTGACCACGACCTTGCCGCCGTAGGTGGTCGCGTCGGCGTCGACGAGGTCGCCGCCCTTGCCCTCCTCGGCCAGGCCCAGCGCCTCGTAGGTGATGAGCTCGTTGGCGGAGAAGCAGTCGTGGAGCTCGATGACGTCCACGTCGTCGATGCTGCGACCCGACTGCTCGAAGACCTGCTGCGCGGCCGTGCGGGTCATGTCGGCGCCGACGAGGTTGATCATCGAGCCGTCGAAGGTCGCCGGGGTGTCGGTGACCATGGCCTGACCGGCGATCTCGATCGCCTGGTCCTGCAGCCCGTGCTCGCGCACGAAGTCCTCGCTGCACAGCACCGCGGCCGCCGAGCCGTCCGAGGTGGGCGAGCACTGCAGCTTGGTCAGCGGATCGTGGATCATCTGGGCCGCCTGCACCTCCTCGAGGGTGTAGACGTCCTGGAACTGGGCATAGGGGTTGTTCGCCGAGTGGCGGTGGTTCTTCTCGCCGATCTTGGCGTACTGCTCCTTGGTGGAGCCGTAGCGCTCCATGTGCTCACGGCCGGCGTTGCCGAAGATCTGCGGGGCGGGCGGCGACTGCTCGAACCCGCGGACCTCCATCATCTTGGTGAAGTGCTGGTCCATGGGGTTGGCGCGGTCGTCGAAGCCCGCGCCCTTCAGCGACCCGGACTTCATCTTCTCGAAGCCCAGGGCGAGCGCGCACTCGGCCTGCCCGCCCTCGACGAACTGCTTGGCCATCATCAGCGCGGTCGAGCCGGTCGAGCAGTTGTTGTTGACGTTGTAGACCGGGATGCCGGTCAGGCCCAGCTGGTAGATGGCGCGCTGCCCGGAGGTCGACTCCCCGTAGACGTAGCCCACGCAGGCCTGCTCGACCGCGTCGTAGGGGATGCCGGCGTCCTCGAGCGCCTTCGTGCCGGACTCCTTGGCCATGTCCGGGTAGTCCCAGCCCTCACGGCGTCCCGGCTTCTCGAACTTCGTCATGCCGACACCGACGACGAACACCTTGCGACCCACGTTGCGCTCCTGCCTTGACGACGACTCGCTCCCCAACGGAACGATCGGATGAGAATCGTATCGTTCGTCACGGCGCACCTCGACATCGGACGTCACGTCGGAGCCGGTCCGACGCCCCTCCCCCGGCTCGCGGGCCGAGGCCGCCCGGCGACCAAGCCGTCCACAGGTTCCGTCCCGCCGGCGCTCGAGCCCGCGGGCGGGACCCGTAGCGTCCAGGGCCGTTGCAGCCGGTCGCACGGAGTGGAACCATGGTGGTCGAGGAACAGCGCAGGCACCAGCTCTATGAGGGGCTGGTGCCCCTGCGCGGGCCGGAGGCCACCGCCACGATGATGGAGCTGCTACCGCCGGGAGGCGAGGAGCCAGCAACGCGGTCGGACGTCCTCGCCGTCGGATCCGACATCGACCGGCGCTTCGCGGCGATCGACCAGCGCTTCGAGGCCATCGACCAACGCTTCGAGGCGATCGCCCAGCGCTTCGACCACCTCGAGCAGCGCATCGACGACCGCATCGACGTCCTGCGCGGCGAGCTGCTCGCCGCCTTCAGGGCGGAGCTCGTGACCGCGGTCTCCGGCCAGACCCGGGCCGTGATCGTGGCCACCGCGACGGCCACCTTCGGGATCGGCGGGCTGGCGGTGACACTGGCGCAGCTGCTCTAGCACCGGGCACCTGCGAGCACACCGTCGACGGCCAGGGCGGGCCCGGAACCCGCGCCCGTGGCCGGTCCACCGGCCTGCTATGCCGGCAGGATCGCCGCGTCGACGGCGGCCGCGACGAACAGCAGAGCGAGGTAGATCGTCGAGTAGTGGAACAGCCGCATCGCCGCCCTGACGGTGCGCGAGCGGCGCAGCTGGTGCGCGAGGACCAGCCACCCCGCGGTCATGCCGACACCGACCGCCGCGAACAGCCACCCGACACCGCCGCCGGCGATGTAGAGCAGCACGATCGACAGCAGCAGGTAGCTGTAGAGCAGGATGTGCCGCGTCGTCTCGTCGTTGCCGTGGGTCACCGGCAGCATGGGCAGGCCGGCACGGGCATAGTCGTCGCGGTACTTCATCGCCAGCGCCCAGAAGTGCGGCGGCGTCCACCAGAACACGATCGCGAACAGCAGCCATGGACGGACGTCGGCCAGCGACCCGCCGGTGACCGCGGCCCACCCCGTCAGGACGGGGACGCAGCCCGCGGCACCCCCGATGACCACGGCCTGGCTCGTGCGGCGCTTGAGCCCCATGGTGTAGACGAAGACGTAGAAGAAGATCGCCGAGGTCGCCAGCAGCGCCGCCACGACGTTGACCACGAGCGCCAGCCAGACGAAGCCGACGATGCCCAGCGCGATGCCGAACACCAGGGCGCCACGTGGGCTGACGTCGTCGGCGGCGGTGGGCCGCTCGCTGGTCCGAGCCATGAGGCGGTCGACGTCGCGGTCGAGGTAGTTGTTGAGCGCGTTCGCGCTGCCCGCGGACAGCGTGCCGCCGAGCACCGTGGCGATCACGAGCCAGGTACCGGGCCAGCCCCCCGCCGCCACGACCATCGCCGGGACGGTGGTCACGAGCAGGAGCTCGATGATGCGGGGCTTGGTCACCAGGACGTAGCGCCGCACCGTCGCCCTGGCGCCGCCGGTCGGCCCCTCGTAGCGCCCGGTCTCGTGCATCGGCCCCACTCCGCCGAGGGCCTGCTCGGTGGCACCGTCGTCGACGAGGTGCGCACGCTCGGCGGGCGGGGGCTGGGGGGCGACGCCCGCCTCGGCGCGGCCCCCGGAGCGCTGCTCGCCGCGTCTCACGGGCGGCCTCCGCGGGCGTCGCGCAGCATCCTCACACCCATCACCGCGAGCACCCCCGCCAGCCCCAGCGAGGCCGCATACAGCGCCGCGTGCACGCCCACGAAGGCGGCGGAGAACTCCCCGGCGTCGGCGACGAGGTTGCGGATGCGGGTGACCCAGAGCCAGACGTTCCATGCAGCGATGGCGAGCAGGATGTAGCCCCGTCGGCGCTGGGTGGACGCACGCACGGCGACGGTGTCGGGCTGCTCGGTGACGGTCACGTGAGCACGGACCTCATGGACGGGGACAGGCCTGGATGGTATGCGCTCGTGCTGGGACGGGGCGACCGCGCGCCCGGGGGCGGCGCCGGGTCGTGGGCAGCCGTGCTGAGGACGCCGGTATCCTCGCCGCCATGGCCTCCCACCTGCCCCCCGGCGAGCAGCGACGGCTGCACCTCGCCTCGACCGCGGCCCTGGCGACCAACGTGTTCATCGTCTTCAGCGGTGGGCTCGTGAGGGTGACCGGGTCGGGCCTGGGCTGCCCCACCTGGCCTCGCTGCGATGAGAACTTCGTGCCCACCCCCGGAGGGGCGCACGCCGGGTGGCAGACGGCGATCGAGTTCGGCAACCGCCTGCTGACCTTCGTCGTGCTCGCCGCTGCCCTGTGGCTGGTCTGGGAGCTGCGCCGCCATCGCGACGCGCACCCCAGGGCCCTGCGTCGGACCGCCTGGATCCTGCCCGTCGGCGTGCTGGCGCAGGCGGTCATGGGGGGCATCACGGTGCTGCTGGGGCTCACGCCCTGGACCGTGGCGATGCACTTCCTGCTGTCGATGGTCCTGATCGCGGCGGCGGTCGTGGTCTTCGACTGGGTCCGCCGGCCCGCCGACGCCACCGTCCCCGGCGCCGGCGTGCGATGGGCCACCACCGCGCTCGCCGTGGTCGGCGGGGTGGTGCTGGTGCTGGGCACGCTGGTGACCGGCGCCGGCCCCCACGCCGGGGATCCCGACACGCCGCGTCTCGCGGCCGACATCCGGCTGCTGGCGCTCGCTCACGCGGACGCCGTGTGGCTCTTCGTCGGCCTGGCCGTGGCGCTCGTGGCCGTCACGTGGAACGGCCCGGCCCGGCTGCGCGCGGCGACGCGTGCCCTGCTCGCCCTCCAGCTGCTGCAGGGCTCCATCGGCTACCTCCAGTACGCGACGGGCGTGCCCGCCGCGCTGGTCGCGGTCCACATCCTGGGCGCCGCGCTGGTCTGGACCGCCACCGTCTTCACCTGGGTCCGCGCCCGGCCACTGCCCACGACCGCACCCCCGGCTCCGGCGGCCGGTCGGCCGGCGGCGGTCGAGCAGGCCACCGGCGAGCCGACCAGCTGACCACTCGCCATCGCGGCGCCCCTGCGGTGGCCGGCTGG
>SKLC01000102.1 GCA_007123425.1 Nitriliruptoraceae bacterium | reverse complement strand
TGGGCACGGCCCTGGCGCTGGGCCTGGCGCCCGTGACCCCGCCGGGGGTGCCGATCGTGGCGGCCTCGCTGGGTGCGGTGGTCGCCATGGCCGTGCCGCCGGCACCCGCCCGTGAGCAGCACGACCACCGGGTGGGCACCACCGACGCCGGCCACCCCTCGGTGGGCGACCTCGGCCACTGGGAGGACCACGACGCCGACGCCGCTCCCCCGCCGGACGGCGACGGGGAGGGATCGCGATGATGATGCTCGTGCTCGCCATCATGGTCCTGGCCGTCGGCACGCTGGCGATGAAGGCGCTCGGGCCACTGGCCTCCTCCGGGCGGGAGCTGCCTCCCCGCCTCCAGCAGCTGGTGGAGCTGCTGCCCGCCGCGCTGCTGGCGGCGCTCGTGGCCAACCAGACCTTCGCCGACGGCGCGCAGATGGCGATCGACGCGCGGGTGGTGGGCCTGGGGGTCGCCGCGCTGGCGGTGGCGCTGCGGGCGCCCTTCATCCTCGTGGTGATCCTCGGCGCCGCCGCCACCGCGCTCGTGCGGGCCCTGGGCTGGGGCTGACTCCTCCGGGCGGGGCCGCTGCGGCTGTGAGGCGACAGGGCCGGCGAGGGCCCTGCGCCCGCCTGACGCCGGTCAGTCACGCTCGAGGCGGTCCTCGATGCGCACCGTGCCCGCGAGCGGCTCGCCGTCCGGCGACTCGGCGTGGGTGGTGACCTCCAGCGACCGTCGGGCGCGCTGGGGCACGACCGCGTCCAGCGCACCGTCGACCTCGCCCGTGCCCTCGCCGTCGATGTCCCCCCACATCGGCGGGGCGATGCGCTCGCGCTCGTCCGCTGCCTGGCGCTGCCAGTCGAGCCACTCCTGCCAGAGGTCGTGGGTCGCCTCGGTCCGCAGGGTGTAGCGCTCGCCGTCGAGCTCCTCGAGGGTGACCGTGGCCACCTCCCAGGCGGGGCCCGGGATCAGCGTCGCCTGCTCGACGGTCCACACCGCCCCTGCGCCCACCGGCTGGCGTGGGAAGGCCGGCAGGACGCGGAGGACGTCGAACGCCTGGGTCAACAGCGGGGCCGCGTCGTCGCCCATGCCCGCGGGCGGGTCGTCGTCGACCGCGTCGAACGACGCGGCGATGTCGTGCACCCGGCCCCGCTCGTCCAGGTCGAGCGTGCCGTGCATGCTGGACAGCTGCGATGCGAGCTGCTCGTCCTCGGCGGCCGTCTCGGCGACCACGAACGAGACCTCGATCTGCTCCCCGCTCACGTCGGTGACCTCGAGCTCGAGCGTCAACGCAGGTGGCCCTGCAGCCGCGGACTCCTGCGCGTCCCCGGAGGCCACATGCTCCGAGGTGATGCGCACCTCTGCCACGTCGCCGAGCTCGGGGGCCAGCCGCAGCTCGGTGTGCGGCTGCTCCCCCGCGTCGATGAGCTCGACCTCGGCCGGGCCGGGCACGGGTGGCGTCGGGGCTGCGCCGTCGTCAGCCGTGGGATCCGGCTCGTCCCCGGCGGGCCGAGCACCGGCGTCCTGTTCGGGCGCGGCATCGACATCGGGCTCCTCGACCGCGTCTCCGCACGCGACCAGCAGGAGCCCGAGCACCGCCACCACGCCCATCCTGCGCACCGACATGCTCCCCTCCCGTCCGGGGTCGCACCCTACGTCCCGGCCGTGCCCGCCGCAGCGAGGCTCCGGCGACGCCCACGCCCCATCGACAGGGAGCGGGCTCGGAGCCTGACGGGCACGAGGTGCCGCGGTGGGCGCAGCCCAGGGGCGCTCGCCCATGGACGGGCGGCGCGGGCCGTGCCACGATGGCTGGACGCTCGCGGTGGAGGTGTGATGGTGGCTGGCGTCGATGCGCGGTCCTTCGAAGATCCCGATGAGGAGCTCGCAGGTCTCGAGAAGGTCCATGCCCAGCGCATGGACGTCGGCGGGCACAGCGTGTGGAGGTTCACGTTCGAGCCGGGCTGGCGCTACACCGAGCATTTCGAGCCCGAGCCGTGCACCGCGCCGCACGTCGCCTACGTGGAGTCGGGCAGGCTGCGCGTGGCGATGCGCGACGGGACCGAGGCGGAGGCCGGGCCCGGATCCGTGGTCGTCATCGAGCCCGGCCACGATGCCTGGACCGTCGGCGATGAGCCCTGCGTCTTCATCGACTTCGGCGAGAGCCTCGCGGCATAGCCCCGCAGCGCGGCGCCGGCGCTCAGCGCCCGCTGCCCCGGGAGGCGCGGTACAGGTCCCGCAGACACGCGACCTCGGCGCCATGGTGGATGACCTCGCGATTGATGTGCAGGACGAGCGCGGCCATCGGGTGGTCCGCGTACGGCCCCTCGGCCGCCCCGGCAGCGCGGTGGAGGCCCTCCTCGCCCAACGCCTCGATGCCGGCCCGCCACCGGCCGTAGGCCTCGCCGACGAACGCGATCGCCTCCGCGGCGGTCGCCGGCCAGGCCACGGCGTCCAGGTCGTAGATGCCGTCGCCGAGGTGGTTGGTGGCGCGCATCCCCAGGCAGTGCGCGCCGATGTGGCACAGCCGCCAGGCGATCGTGGTGAACGGGGGCGGGTCGGGCGCGGCGTCCATCGCGTCGTAGGCGTCCATGCGCCAGACCCCGTCCGGGCCGGGTCGCACGCTCCAACAGCCCTCCACCGGCTCCCAGAGGTACTCCTCGTCGGTCAGCCCCTCGAGACGGGGCCAGAACCACACGTTGTAGTGCAGGTCCAGCTGGTCGATCAGCTCGTGGTGCCAGTCGACCTCGACGCGCTGCTCGGTCACCATCGGTCGCTCTCCCTTCGACGACGGCGACCGTACGCCCCGTTGCGGACAGGGCATGTCCGCATCATCACCGACGCTTCGCCGACCCGGGTGGGAGGTCACCGATGGACATCGTGGTGCGACCAGCGACGCCGGACCGGTTCGAGGACGTCACCAGGATCCTCGCGCCTACCAAGAGCGGGGCCGAGGCGTGCTGGTGCCTGTACCACCGACTCTCCTCGAGCGAGTTCAACCGCCTGCGGGGCGCCGAGCGTCCCCAGCACCTGCGGCGGCTGTGCGAGCGCGAGCACGCGCCCGGCCTCCTGGCCTACCGCGGCGCCGAGCCGGTCGGCTGGTGCGCCCTGGGCCCGTGGGCGGACATGGGCAGGCTGCAGCGCTCGAGGACCATCCCCCGCATCGACGAGCGGCACCGGTGGAGCATCGTGTGCTTCGTGGTCCGGGCCGCCCACCGTCGGCAGGGAGTCGCCGCGGCCCTGCTCGACGGCGCGGTCGACTACGCCCGCGAGGTCGGCGTCGACCTGCTCGAGGGCTACCCCGTGGAGCCGGGTCGCGAGCGGCTGAGCTCCTCGTTCGCCTACGTCGGCACGACCACCATGTTCGAGGCGGCGGGCTTCCACCGGGTCGAGGAGACCTCGGCGCGCTCGGGAGGCCGCCCGAGGTGGGTGATGCGCCTCGAGCCGGCGCACGCTCGCTGACCACGCACTCGCCGCCCGGGCGCCACCTCGCAGCCACGGGCCCGCACGCGGTCGCTCGCCGGGCTCCGGCTCTCGGCGGGCGGTCCCACGCGGGCCTGCGCGCGGTCAGTCGTCGGGATCCGGCCCGCGGCGATCGATCCCCCCGGTGGAAGCGGCCAGCCTCCGCCCGAGCTCGCGGATCGCGACGCGGAGCTCGGGCGGCTCGAGCACCTCGAAGCCGCAGTGGAGGCCCACGAGCTCACGCGCGATCCACTCCAGCTCGTTTCCGGCGAGGTGCACCAGGGTCGTGCCGTCGGGCTCGGGCGTGAGCTGCGCCACGGTCGGTGGCACGCGCCGCGCCGCGACCTCGTGGGCGAGGAACAGCCGGACCGTGGCGACCCACCGGTAGGGCGCGCGGGTGATCGCCTCGGCCACCAGCTCTACCGGGTCCGGCGGATCGTCGAACCGCACCCGGCCCCCCAGCGGCTCGGCCGCGGTGACCCGGTCGATGCGGAACGTGCGCCACCCGGCCCGGCGCTCGTCGTAGGCGACCAGATACCAGCGACGGGAGGCGTGCACGATCCGCAGGGGCGCGACGTCCCGCCGCGTCGCGGTGCCGCGCGCGTCGACGTACTCCAGCGCCGCGTGCTCCCGCCGGCGGCAGGCCAGCGCCAGCACCGCCAGCGTCGAGGGATCCACCTCGCCCTCGTCGGCTGCCGTGAGGCTCACGACCGTCGCAGCGACCGCCTCGACCCGGGACCGGAGCCGGTCGGGCAGCAGGCCCTCGAGCTTGGCCAGGGCCGAGAGCGACACGTCGGCCGACCCGGCCACGCCGGTGAGCGTCGCGGTGCGCAGCCCGAGCGCGACGAGGACGGCCTCGTCATCGGTCAGCACCAGCGGCGGCAGGGCGGAGCCGGCGTGGAGCCGGTAGCCGCCGTCGCGCCCCGGCGAGGCGTCCACGGCATAGCCCAGCTCCCGCAGCCGTGTCACGTCGCGTCGGACCGTGCGAGGGGTCACCCCCAGCAGCCGGGCCAGCTCACCGCTGGTGGGAGCGACGTGCTGCTGCAGCAGCGCCAGCAGGTGCAGGGCCCGCAGGGTCGGATCCATCTGCCCAGTGTCGCACCCGCGAGCGCGGCCGTGCAGGAGCCGAGGCCCGGCCAGCCGGTGCCCTTAGACCTCGTCGCGCTGGTAGGCCGTGGCCAGCGCGTCGGCGTACTCGTTCCAGCGGTTGCCGGCGTGGGCCCGGATCCAGACGACCTCGATCTCGGGGCGCTCGCGCAGCAGCTCGTAGAGCGGCCGGACGAGGTCGAGGTTCTCCACGGGGCCGGTCTTGCGCTTCCAGCCGCGCCGCTCCCAGCCGGCCGCCCACTCGGTGACCGTGCGCACCACGAGGTTGGAGTCGGAGTAGACCGTCGCGGGCGTGCCCGGCGGCACCAGCTCGACGCCCCGGTGCAGCGCGGTCAGCTCCATGCGGTTGTTGGTGGTGTGGGGCTCGTGGCCGTGGTCCTGGGCCTGGATCTCGCCGTCGATGACCCACACCGCGCCCCAGCCGCCGGGCCCGGGGTTGGGGCTGGCCGCCCCGTCGGTGAACACCCCGGTGTCAGGCCCGTCGGTGTAGCGGGCGAGCACCTCGGCGGTGGTCAGCGCGCCCTCAGCGGTGGCGCCTGCTCCCCCGCCGCGTGCGCCGGCGCCGCGTCGACCCGTCGC
>SKLC01000157.1 GCA_007123425.1 Nitriliruptoraceae bacterium | reverse complement strand
GCTCAGAACCACCAGGCGTCCGACATCACGCTGTCGGACGACGAGCTCGCCCGCATCCGCGGCCTCGACGAGGGCCTGCGGCTGATCGATCCGCCCTTCGCGCCCGCGTGGGACTGATGGGGCGCGCCGTCGGCGCCCGGCCGGGGCCGATCGCCTGACGTGCGCGCGCGACGCTCGTAGGCTGCCCGAGGGGCGAGGAGACGAGAGGGCAGGGCCGTGGGCCGCGACCTCGAGCAGCAGTCCTTCACCCGCGAGGACCGGCAGCGCTACCGCGATGCGGTCAAGCGGGACCTGGCCGTGCTGCGACGGCTGCTCGCCGAGGACCGCTTCGAGCGCGGCCGCAAGTACCTCGGCGTCGAGGTCGAGTTCTACGTCGTCGACGACGCCGGCGTGCCGATGATGGCCAACGAGTCCCTGCTCGCCCGGCTCGAGTCGCACGACTTCCAGACCGAGCTCGCGCAGTTCAACATCGAGTTCAACCTCGCCCCGCACAAGCTCGCCGGCGCCGTGTTCGACGAGATCGCCGAGGAGCTCGAGACCTCGATGCGCCACGCCCAGCGACAGGCCCGGGAGCTGGACGCGCACGTAGCGATGATCGGGATCCTCCCCACCGTCGACGATCTGCACGTCACCATCCAGAGCCTGTCGGCCAACCACCGCTACCACCTGCTCAACCAGCAGATCCTCGAGGCCCGCGGGGAGGACGTCCACGTCGACATCGCGGGCGAGGAGCGCCTGACGCTGCACGTGCCCTCGATCGCCCTCGAGGCCGCTGCCACCTCCGTGCAGCTGCACCTGCAGGTCAGCGCCGCCGGCTTCGCGCGGACCTGGAACGCGGCCCAGGCGATCGCCGCCGCGCAGGTCGCGATGGCGGCCAACTCGCCGTTCCTGCTCGGCAAGCAGCTGTGGCACGAGACCCGCATCGCGCTGTTCGAGCAGATCATCGACACCCGCACCGAGGAGCTCACCGCGCAGGGCGTGCGCCCGCGCGTGTGGTTCGGCGACGGCTGGATCGGCGACGTCGTGGAGCTGTTCGAGGAGAACGTGCGCTACTTCCCGGCGCTGCTGCCGATCGTCGACGACGAGGACCCCGAGCAGGTGCTCGCGGACGGCGGCGTGCCGCACCTGCACGAGCTGGCGCTGCACAACGGGACGATCTGGCGCTGGAACCGCCCGGTGTACGGGGTCGCCCGCGGCAAGCCGCACCTGCGGGTGGAGAACCGCGTGCTGCCCGCCGGGCCGACCGTCGCCGACACGGTCGCCAATGCGGCCTTCTACGCCGGCCTCGTCCGTGGCGTCGCCGACCTCGATCCCCCGATCCACACGCGGCTTCCCTTCGCCCTGGCGGCCGAGAGCTTCCGACGCGCCGCGACCGACGGGATCGAGGCCACGCTGTGGTGGCCGGAGCGGGGCGAGGTCCCCGCCCGCCGCCTGGTGCTCGACGTCCTGCTCCCGCTGGCCCACGAGGGACTGGACCGCTGGAAGGTCGACCCGCGCGACCGCGACCACTACCTGGGCATCATCGAGGAGCGGGCCCGACGGGGCCGCAACGGCGCGAGCTGGCAGATCGAGGCCTACCGGCGGCTGCGGGAGCACCACGGGCTGGACCGGCGCGCGGCGCTGACGATGATGACGCGCCACTACATGGAGGGCATGCGGGCCAACCATCCGGTGCACACCTGGCGCCTGCCCTGACCTGGCGTGGGTCGCCCGGCGCCGCGGGGTCGCTGCCCCACCGCGAGCCGTAGACTCGCCGGCCGCGGCGGCGGATGATGAGACGAGGACGCGCGTGGCCGACACCCACCGCTACTTCCCGGACGGGCTGCCCGAGCAGCTGCTGCGCGCCGGCGACCTCGAGCTGCTGCGTGCGCTCGAGCGGCCCACCCTGATCCGGGTGCCCGGCAGCGGGACGCAGGCGCCACGGGTGATCTCGGCGCTGCTCCACGGCGACGAGGTCACGGGCCTGCAGGCGGTGCTGCGCATCCTGCGGCGCCGCCGCGCCTACCCCTTCGACCTCTACGTGCTGCTGGGCAACGTGCCCGCGGCGCTGGCCGGCGACGGGTTCGCCCACCGCTACCTCGACGATCAGGAGGACTTCAACCGGGTCTGGGACGTCGAGCAGGTGGACACTCCGCTGCGCGCGGCGGCGGCGGACATCCTCGCCCGGCTGCGTGCGGCACGGCCCGAGGCGCTCGTCGACGTCCACAACAACACCGGCGACAACCCCTTCTACGCGATCATCACCCGGCGCCGCCCCGAGGTGGTCAACCTCGCCACCCTGTGCACCACGACGCTGCTGTCCTGGGACTTCGGGGCCCACACGCTCATGGAGGCGCTGGAGGACGAGTGCGCGGCGATCGCGGTCGAGTGCGGGCTGCCGGGCCGGCCGGAGTCGCTGGCCTTCGCGGTGGACGCCCTGCGCCGCTACCTCGGCGAGCCGCCGCTGGCCACCGACCGCGTCGCCCGCGACCACGACCTGCTGGGCAACCTGCGCAAGGTCGTGGTCGCCGAGGACGTGCGGCTGCGGTTCGGCGGCCAGCCGGGGCCCGACGCCGACCTGGTCCTCGACGCCGATGCCGACGTGCACAACTTCGTCGAGCTGCCCGCGGGCCACCGCCTCGGCCGCGTGCGGCTGGGCACCTCGGCGAGCGAGCATCCGCCCGCGATGCCGTTGCGCGCCACCGACACCTCGGGCGCCGACGTCACCGACGAGGTGCTCTCGATCGAGGGCGACGCGCTGATCACGCGGGTGACCGCCACGCCGGTGATGATGACCCGCACCGTCGAGGCCGCCCGCAAGGACTGCGTGTTCTACCTCGCCGACGAGCTCGCCCACCTCGGGTGACCCCGGGCTGCGCGGCCCGGTGCGCGCCAGCGCCCACCGGCGAGACCTGCCGCCTCCCATAGCAGCGGGGCCCGGCCGGCATGGCTCTAGGCGTTCTGCCCGCTCGGGCGTGCCAGCACGCGCGCGCCCCACAGCGCCACCGCGATCGTGGGCACGGCCATGGTCGCGGCCGCCACGCGCGCGCCCGCGGCCTCGGCGATCGCGCCGTCGAGCAGCGCCGCGAACGGGCGGCTGCCCACGAAGCACAGGCTCCACAGGGCCATGACCCGGCCCAGCAGCGCGTCGGGCACCTCGCTCTGCAGGCGCGTGGTCGCCCGCGTGACGGCGGCGAGATACCCCGCACCCGACGTCAGCATCCCCACCAGGGCCACCCCCAGCCCGGGAGCGACCGACACCACCAGCATCCCGGCCGCCTGCACCAGCAGCGCGCCGGGCAGGGCGTTGCGGCGGGCGCGGAGCCAGCCCGTGAGCGTGAGCGCGGTCACCGTGGCGCCCACGCCGAAGGCGCCCACCAGCAGGCCCGCGTCGAGGTCGGTGCCGCCGAACACGTCACGTGCCAGCTCCGGGGCCAGGGTCAGGATCGGATCGGCCGTGAACGAGACCGCGGCGACCACCACCAGCAGGGCGACCCACACCCGCTCGCGTCGCACGTCGGCGATGGCGTGCCGCAGCCCAGGGCGGGACCCGCCGCTGATCCGCTCCTGCTCGAAGGGCCGCACCAGCAGGGTCAGCGCCCCCGCGAAGGCCAGGAACGACAGCGCGTTGAGCGCGAACGCCGGGCCGTAGCCCAGCTGCTCGGCCACCAGCGCGCCCAGCAGCGGCCCGACCGCGCGGGCGAGGTTGAAGGTGAGCGAGTTGAGCGAGATGGCCGCGTCCAGGTCGCGGGCCTCGACCAGCAGCGGCACCAGGGAGAGCAGCGCGGGCACCATGAACGCCAGCGCCAGGCCCAGCACGAACGACAGGCCCACCACGATCGGCGCGGTCACCGCCCCCGCCCAGGTCAGCGCAGCCAGCACACCCGCGGTGATGCCCGCCAGCAGCTGCGTGAGCGCCAGCAGGCGCCGTCGATCGAAGCGGTCGGCCGCCGTGCCCGCCCAGGGGGCGAGCAGGAACGCGCCGATGAACTGGGCGAAGTGGACCGTGCCCACCAGCAGGCTGGAGCCGGTGAGCTGATAGATCAGCAGCCCGGCGGCGATGTTCTGGAACCAGGTGCCGATGTTGGACAGGGCGCTGCCGGCGAAGAACGGCAGGAAGCGCCGACTGGCGAGCACCCGGCGGATCGAGGGCGGCGCGGGCGCCGCCGCCGGATCCGGGGCGCCGTCGTCCGCTGTGTCGTCCTGCCCCTCCCCCGCGGGTGAGCTCACTCCAGGTCCAGACCCGCGAACAGGTCGTCCTCGGGGGTGCGCACGGGCACGTCGGTGCGCAGCAGCAGGAAGCCCTCGTAGGGGAAGATCTCGCGCTCGAGCTCACGCGGCACCGCGAACCAGAACCCGTCGGGGTCGATCTGGGTGACGTGGGCGAGCAGCGCCGCGTCGCGCCGCTCGAGCCAGTCGCCGACCTCGACCAGCGCATCGGGCGCCGGCGGCGGCTCGGGGCGCTCCTCGATGCGCTTGAGCCAGCGCTCGAAGGGGCTCTCGCCGTGCCGCTCGAGCATCGCCTCGTGCAGGGCGTAGACGCGCTCCGCGGTGAACACCGTGGAGGCGTAGACCTTCGGCACGCGCCAGGGCTCGCCGGGCAGGTCGATCCCGGGGTCCTCAGCCAGCTCCAGCGCCCGCATCGTGACGAGGTAGGTCATGATGTGGTCGGGGTGCGGGTAGCCGCCGTTCTCCGGATAGGTCACCACGACGTGCGGCCGCTCCTTGCGCACCAGCTCGGCCAGGTCGCGGGAGGGCTCGTCCAGCGGCACCCGGGCGAAGGTGCCCTCCGGCACGTCGGCGGGATCCTCGTGGTAGCCGGAGTCGCGATAGTTCATCCCGTAGGTGCGGGTGAAGCCGATCGCCTCCACGGCCGCGGCCAGCTCCGCCGCGCGGACGGTGGGCATCTGCTCCGGGGTGACCGCCTCGGCGCTGGGGTTGAGCACCTCGCCGGCGTCGCCGTCGGTGCAGGTCACCAGCACCACCTCGGCGCCCTCGTCGACGTGGCGGGCCGCGGTGGCCGCGCCCTTGGATGCCTCGTCGTCGGGGTGTGCGTGCACGAACAGCAGTCGACGGCTCGTCATGCCTCGTCCTCGATGTCGTCCTCGCGGGCGCGGCGAGCGCCGCGGCGCCGGGCCCAGGCCGCGCGCAG
>SKLC01000028.1 GCA_007123425.1 Nitriliruptoraceae bacterium | reverse complement strand
GAGGCACAGCGCGAGCGGCCCGTCCCGTGGCCCCTGCTCGAGGTACGCGAAGCGCAGGCCGTTCGCGCGGATCTGCCGTGCGCCCATCGCGGTCGGCGCCTTTCGCCGGTTCGGTGGCCGGCGACCCTACCCGCCCGGTGCGAGCGGCCGGCGCGACCCCCGACGGCTGCAACGACCCGGCGCCGCGAGCGGCCCCTCGCCCGGCCGGCTCAGCCCTTGACCACGAAGTTGACCAGCTTGTCGGGCACGAGCACGACCTTGACCACCTCGACGCCCTCGAGGTGGCTGGCGACGTTGTCGTCGGCCCGCGCGGCGGCCTCGGCCGTCTCCTGGTCGGCGCCGGTGGGCACCGCGACCCGGCCGCGGACCTTGCCGTTGACCTGGACGACCAGGTCGACCTCCTCGGTGACCAGCAGCGACTCGTCCGCGGTGGGCCAGGCCTCCTCGTGGATCGAGGTCGCATGGCCCAGCCGCCGGTAGAGCTCCTCGGTGATGAACGGCGCCACGGGGGCGAGCAGCAGCAGCAGCGTCTCCAGCGCCTCGCGGGAGACCGGCCCGTAGGCACCGTCGCGGGTCGCGTCGAGCACCTCGTTGGTCAGCGTCATCAGCTTCGCGATGGCGGTGTTGTACTTGCGGGCCTCGTAGTCCGCGCTCGCCCCGATGACCGCACGCGCGGTCTCGCGTCGCAGCGACTCGTGGTCCCGCGCGTCGGCGGTGGCGGTCCCCGCCTCCTCGGCGGCGACCTGCTCGAGGCTCAGGCGCCACACCCGCGAGAGCCACTTGTGCATGCCCGTGGGCGACACGTCGGCCCAGTCGATGTCGTCCTCCGGCGCGGAGGCGAACAGCATGGTGCCGCGCAGGGTGTCGGCCCCGAACTGCTCGTAGACCTCCCCGGGCACCACGAGGTTGCCCTTCGACTTCGACATCGACGCGCCGTCCATGATGACCTGCCCCTGGTTGAGCAGGGCGTCGAAGGGCTCGTCGGCGTCGACGTGGCCGCGGTCGCGCATCGCCTTGACGACGAAGCGGGCGTAGAGCAGGTGGAGCACGGCGTGCTCGACCCCGCCGGTGTACTGGTCCACGGGCAGCCACCGGCCGGCGGCCTCGGACGGCCAGGCCCGCTGGTCGTCCTGCGGCGAGAGGAAGCGCAGGAAGTACCACGAGGAGTCGACGAAGGTGTCCATGGTGTCGACGTCGCGGGTGGCCGCGTCGTCGCCGCAGGCCGGACAGGCGACGTCGCTGGCGAACGTGGGGTGGGCGGCCAGCGGCGAGCCCTGGACCTGGAAGTCGAGGTCGTCGGGCAGGCGCACCGGCAGGTCGTCGACCGGCACGCCCACCTCGCCGCAGTCGGGGCAGTGGATCACGGGGATGGGCGCGCCCCAGGAGCGCTGGCGGGAGATCAGCCAGTCGCGCAGGCGCAGGTTGACCGTCGCCTCGGCAGCGCCCCGCTCGGCGAGGTCGGCGGTGATCGCCTCCTTGGTCTCCCGCCAGTCGCGGCCGTCGTAGGGCCCGGAGTTGACCGTCACGCCCTCGCCCGCGTGGGCCTCGGTCAGCGTGTCGCCGTCGAGCGCCTCGCCGTCGGCCGGCTGCACGACCACGCGCACGGGCAGGTCGTGCTCGCGGGCGAAGTCGAAGTCACGCTGATCGTGGGCCGGCACGGCCATGATCGCGCCGGTGCCGTACTCCATGAGCACGTAGTCGGCGGCGTAGGCGGGGATGTCCTCGCCCGTGACCGGGTTGCGCATGTCGAACGCCAGCCGGTAGCCCTGCTTGTCACGGGCGGTCTCGCCGGCCATGCGCTCGAGCTCGGACTTGCGCGCGACCTCCTCGAGGTAGGCGCGGAAGTCGGGGTCGTCGCCCATCCGCTCGGCGAGCAGCGGGTGCTCGGGCGCGAACACGAAGTAGGTGGCGCCGTACAGCGTGTCCGGGCGGGTGGTGAAGACGGTCACCTCGTCGCGGCCGTCGGCGGTGGGAAAGACCACCTCGGCCCCCTCGGAGCGACCGATCCAGGCGCGCTGGGCGTTCTTGACCCGCTCGGGCCAGTCGATGTCGTCGAGCCCGTCGAGGAGCTCGTCGGCGTACTGGGTGATGCGGAAGAACCACTGGGTGCGCGGCTCGCGGCTGACCTCGGAGCCGCAGCGCTCGCAGGCGCCGTCGACGACCTGCTCGTTGGCCAGCACGGTCTCGCAGCCGGGGCACCAGTTGACGGCCGCCTCGCGCCGGTAGGCCAGCCCGGCGTCGAGCAGCTCGAGGAACAGCCACTGGGTCCAGCGGTAGTACTCGTCGTCGCAGGTGTGCAGGACCTTGTCCCAGTCGAAGGAGTAGCCCAGCCGCTGGATCGTCGAGCGCTGCTCGGCGATGTTGGCGTAGGTCCACTTCCGGGGGTCGGCGCCGCGGTTGCGGGCGGCGTTCTCCGCCGGCAGGCCGAACGCGTCCCAGCCGATCGGGTTGAGCACCGTGTGACCGGTCATCCGCAGGTGGCGGACCAGCGCGTCGTGGATCGTGAAGATCTCCGCGTGGCCCATGTGCAGGTCACCCGACGGGTAGGGGAACATCGTCAGGGCGTAGAACGGCTTGTCGGCCGCGGCGACCGCCTGCGCGGGATCCCCGAGGGAGTACGTGCGCTCGTCGTGCCACCGCCGGGCGATCGGCGGCTCGATCCGCAGGGGGTCGTAGCGCTCCACGTCGGGCTGCTGGCTCATCGCGTCCTCACCGTGACGGCCGGCCATCGAGGCCGGCCCTGGTCGCGTACCACGTCGAGGTGCGAGGGTAGCGCCGCGCTCCCCGTCGCCCTGCTGGCACCCGAGCGGCACGCCCGTCGGCGGTCGGCGCCGCGATGCGCGCACGGCCCCCCGTGCCGGGGCCGTGCATTCGCGGCCGCGCGGATCACGGGGTACGCTCCGCGACCGCGCGCCCTCGTCGGCGCGCTCACATCACGGGCCGGTAGCGCAGTCCGGCAGCGCACCTCCATGGCATGGAGGGGGTCGTGGGTTCAAATCCCATCCGGTCCACCACGTGAGAAGACCCCGCCGCGGCGGGGTCTTCTCACGTTCCGGGACCGGGCGTGGCCCCAGGGCGCGTCGTCAGACCACCGCCTGGGTCCCCGCGACCAGCAGCGCGAGCGTGGTCACGGCCGCGAGCACCCCCACGATGGCCGGCTGGTCCTCGTCGCGCACGTGTCGGCCCACGGCCCCGCCCACCAGCGTCGCGGACACCGTCAGGTGCCCGACCGCTGCGACGGTCGCCACGGCTGCCTGCAGCCGCCCGGCGACCAGGCTCAGGCCCACGATCCCGGCGCTGCTCGCCGTGACCATGACCATGCGCTCGAGCGCGCGGAGCAGCTCGGCGTCATGCACGCGCGGCAGCGACAGCGACGGGAGGCGATAGGCCTCGACGGTGGCGGCCATGTGCGAACCTTCCTCGAGGGGAGGCCGCAAGCATGCCGCATCGGCGCCCGCGAGTCGCGCAACCGGTGTCGGGGCCGGCTCAGGTGGAGCTGCGCGCGGCCGCCGGCGAGGCCCCGGTGGCCCGCCGGCCCATCCGGGTCCGCAGATCGCTGCCGAGGTGGCCGACCTCGTTCCACCGGTCGAGCAGCACGCGGCCGTCGTCGAGGAACAGCAGCTCGGTGATGGCGGTGTTGTCCACCCCGCCGAGCGTCGGGGGCGTGAGCCCCACCAGCCGGTGGGTGCCCTGCCACACCGGGCCCCCGTGGGTCACCGCGACGGTCACGCCGCCCGGCGCCGTGGTTCCGGCCAGCTCGCGCAGCACCGGCTCGACCCGGTCGGCGAGCTCGTGCGAGGCCTCCCCACCGATCTCGGCGATGACGTCCTCGCCGGAGCGGAACCGCTCCCAGCGCTGCGGCTCGGTCTCGGCGACCTCGGAGCGCAGCCGACCCTCCCAGGAGCCGAAGGAGCGCTCGCGCAGGGCGGGGTCGACCACCGGCTCGCGACCCAGCGCGGCCACCAGCGGCGCGATGGTCTCCCGGCAGCGCTGCAGGTCGGAGACCGCCAGCCGCGCCTCGGGGTGGGCCGCCGCCAGGACCGGCGCCAGCGCCGCTGCCTGCTGATGGCCGATGTCGGACAGGCCGGCGCAGGCCTGCCCCTGGATCCGCGCCTCGGAGTTCCAGATCGACTCGCCGTGGCGCACCAGGACCAGCCGCCTCATGCCTCGTCCGCCGAGGGCAGGCCGGCCATCGCGGGCAGCCGCTCGCCGCTGCCGCCGTCGATGCGCGGCACGTCGGCCCACAGCCGCTCGAGCGAGTAGAACTCGCGCTGCTCCGGCGAGAACAGGTGCACGACGACATCGCCGAAGTCCAGCAGCATCCAGCCGGACTCCGCCCGGCCCTCGCGCTGCCGCGGCTTGCGGCCGCGCGCGCGGGCCCGCTCCTCGATCGACTCGGCGACCGCCTTCAGCTGTCGGTCGCTGGATGCGGTCGCGAGCAGGAAGACGTCGACGAGCGCCAGCACGTCGGCCACCTCGAGCAGCAGCGGGTCGGCGGCCTTCTTGTCCTCGGCGGCGTCGACGAGCTCGACGGCGAGCTCGATGGCGTCGGGTTCGGCGGGCACAGCGCTCCTCACGCACAACAGGATCGGATGGGGACAGGGAACCACAGCCGCTGGCGGGATGCGCGCACGGCGCTGCGGCGGGGTGGCCAGGATCTCTAGGTCGTGTCGTCGTCCTCGTCGAGGTCGTCGTCGTCCTCGTCAGGGTCGGCCGGCTCGTCGAGCTCCTCGGCGCTCGGTCCGCCCGCGTCGAGGGAGGGCAGCAGGTCCGCCCCCACGATGATCGTGACGTCGACCACCGACTGGGGCATGCCGGAGCGCTCCACCTCGCCGACCCCGAGCCGCTCCTGGATGTCGCGCGCGACGGCGAGCTGCTCCTGGGCATCGTCGTAGATCACGATCCGGGTCGTGTCGTGGTCGAAGCTGTCCGCGTTGCCGGTCAGCAGCACCCGGTAGCCGCCGGGCTGCAGCCGCTCGGCCACCGCCTGCCCCACCCCCGGCGTGCCCACCCCGTTGAGGACCTGCAGCGAGCGGCCGGCGCCGGCCTCGTCGTCGGGCCGCGAGGCCGCCAGGCGGTCGTCGACGAGCCGCTCGAGCCGCTCGGCGTCGACGCGGTAGGCGTCGGTGCGG
>SKLC01000259.1 GCA_007123425.1 Nitriliruptoraceae bacterium | reverse complement strand
GTGGATGGACGGACCATCCGCCACCATCGTGCCCTGCGTTGCCGTGCGCGTCAGGGTCCTTCGGCCGTCGACACGCACGTCGGCCACGTCCCCGACGCCCGCGTGCAGGAGATCGACGGCGCCGCGCACGCGGCCCCGGTGACCCACCCCGAGGCCTTCGCGGCGGCACTCACCGGGTTCCTGTCGCCGCCGGCCGCTCCAGCGCCGCGCACGCGCGGCTCCAGCATGCCGTGGCAGGGTCGTGCGATCCAGCCGGTCCAGGGCCAGTTCCCGGTGCCGGCACGTCAGCGGCATCGGAGCGACCATGGCGGTCACACACATCTCCGAGGTGACCGACGCGAACCCGCAGTTCGACGGGCTGGAACGGGACGTGCGGGCTGGCCACGTGCGTCGGATCGTGGCACCTGGCGGGTTCGGCAAGAGCGCGGTTCTCGAGGCGCTCGCCGGGCGCCTGGCCGATCTCGAACCACGCCGTCTCGGGGCTGGACTGGACCTCGGGGGTGGCGTCGCCGACTCCAGGCCACTGCTGCTCGACGACGGCCACCTGCTCGAGGAGGAGCGGCTGCGAACGCTGCTCGCAACACGCTCCGGTGTCGTTGTGGCCCACCGGCCGGTTCAGGGGTCGCTGGCTCGCCTGCTGGACCTCGTCGACCGCACGCCGGTGGTGCTGTCCCGCCTCGACCACGAGGCAGCCCGCGACCTGCTGGCCGAGCGGTGGGGCGAGCGCCCGACCCCGACGGTCACCGACGGGTTGCTGGCAGCGACCGGCGGGGTCCCGCGTCTGCTGCTCGCGATGGCCGACGACGGCCCGACCCCATGGCCTCGAGTGACGCCGTTGGTGGAGGAGCTCGTACGTGCCGAGCGACGGGCCCTGTCGGACACCGCTGCCCGGGTGCTGCTCGGTCTGGCGGTCCTCGACGGCCTGGACCGACGGACCCTGGCGCTGGCGTGCGGGCTGGATTCCGAGGGGTTCGATGCCGGGTTGCGTGCCCTGGTCGACGCCGGTCTGGTCCTGCCTCGCGACGCCCGGCTCATCGGGATCGTGGCGGAGGCGATGACGCGCATCTGGACCGACAGCGAGCTGTCCGACCTGGCACAGCGTGCCGCCGATGTAGCGCTCGACGGGGATGAGCCCGTCGTCATCGCAGAGCGGCTCCTCACCGTCGGTGCACGCGGACCGGCCATCGGACGCTGCCTGCTGCGCGGCGCGACGCACGCGCTGCAGCGGGACCCCGCCCGGGTGACGGACCTGCTGGCGGCGGCGTACCGCGCCGGTGCGGAGGAGGCCGAGTTGGCCTACGTCCGCGTCGTCGCTGCCTTCCACGCCGGCCGGCTCGACGACGTCCTCGCCGGCAGCGACGAGGTGCTGCACCCGGTGGCGGCCGCTGCGGCGCCCGGCACCGCGCAGGATGCCGTCATGCGTGCCCGACGTGCGATCGCCAGCGTGCTCGCGGTTCGCGGCTCGTGGTCGCGTGCCGCCCTGGTCGCGGACGTCGCCGGCGTGGAGCCGGATCTGCCGGTGCTCTGCCACCTCGCACTGGGCCGCGTCGATCGCCTCGACGAGATCCTCGTCGGCGGCAACCTGGACCAGGGCGGTCACCTCGGTGCGACCACCGCCCTGGCCACAGGCCTGCTGGCATCTGTCGGTGCTGAGCCGGGGGCATGTCTGCTCCAGCTGATCGACGCGGTCCGGCTCGACGACCTCGATCCACCGGAGATGACGCTGCCCGAGCCGCCCCGGGTCGTCACGGCGATCGTCGCCACCCACCTGCTCGAGCTGGACCTGGCTGCCGACCTGCTCGAGCCGCCGCTGCGCTCGAGCGCGCCATGGGCCGAGCGGCGCCGACGGTTGACGGCCGCCTGGGTCGCGCTGCGCCGCGGTGACTGGAACGGTGCGGAGGCGGTGCTCGACCAGCTGCACGCCAGCCCAGCATGGTCGGACGCCGAGGCACGCGACCAACTGGTCAGCGACGCGGTGCGCGCCGGCGCGGCCCGGCGACGTGGCGACCTCGAGGCGTTGGTATCGGTCTGGCGCCGTGCCCGGACGCAGCTGCTACGCACCGCCCCCGACCTACTCACCCTGGGCCCGCTCGGCGAACTCCTCATCGCGGGCGCGCGGCTCGGGGATCACGGCACGGTCGGGACCGTCCGTTCCCACGTCGACGGCCTGCTGGAGCGTGCCGGTGACCCGGCCCTCTGGGCGGCGCCGATGCGCTGGGACCAGCTGCACCTCGCCGTCGTCCAGGATGACCTCGCCGCGGCCCGCGTGGCAGCGGCACAGCTCGACGCGCTGCCGGCCGCCGGACCCCGCGGTGCCGTCTACCGCGAGGTCGCGACCGTGTGGGTCGATGCCCTCGACGGCGACGTCGAGGTGGAGCGGGTACGTGGCGCTGCGCACCGGCTCGCCGATGTCGGGCTCGTCTGGGAGGCCGCCCGCCTGGCGGGCGCCGCCGCGATCCGGGCCCGCGACAGCGAGCAGATGCGGACCCTGCTGCACTTCGCCCGTGGCCTGCCCGCGCCCTCGGCTCCGTCACTGGTCGACGATGCGGGTGAACTCTCCGCGCGGGAGCAGGAGGTGGCCGCCCACCTGCTGTCGGGACTCACCTACCGTCAGATCGGCGCACAGCTGTTCATCGCGCCCAAGACCGTCGAGCACCACGTCGCGCGGATCCGTCGCAAGCTCGGTGTCACCACCCGGGCAGAGCTGCTGCTGGTCCTGCGACGTCACCTCGCCGTCGGCTCTCCAGAGGCCGGATGAGGCAGGTCGCCCAGCACCCCCTCGCAGCTGCGCGCCACCATCCGGGCTGCGTCCGCACCCTCGCGTGAGGTGAGCGGATGCTCCGCACGTCGCTGCCAGCGCCCCAACGCATCGGCAGCGGCAGCGCGCAACGCGTCGGGATCGCTGCCGGCGTCCAGGCCCAACCGGCTCGATGGATCGGTGCCGTGGCCTCCCAGCAACCGTTCGGCCTCCGCCGCGTCGTCGGAAGACAGGGCCAGGTTGCCCGCACGCAGCGCGTTGAGCAACCGGGCCTCCCGGAACGCGTGCGTGCCCGACAGCAGCCGTTCCACCTCACCGTCGAGGTCCTCGGCCGCGACCGGGTGGCGCCGCAGCACCTGGTCCAGCGTCACCAGTGCCGTGCGGGCCTTCAGCAGCTCCGCCCGGTCGGCGAACTGCGTGACCAGCACGTCGCGCAGCGCGTGGATCCCGCTGTGCTCGACCAGCGCGCTGGCCAGGTCCGGGGCGCTGCGTACCGACCCGGCACGGGTGAGCGCGAGGGTGAGCCGGATGCCGAACAGGCCGAAGCGCTCCAGCAGGCGCAGCCGCACGGGCGCGCTCAAGCCCGTGGCCGACTCTGTGGCCGCCTCCGCTGCCCCGAACCGGTCGGCGGACAGCAGCAGTGGATCGGTGTCCGTGCGCGGAAGGGCGGCCAGCGCGGACAGCGCGGCGTGCTCATCCTGGCGCAGGGTCGCCGCGGTCTCCGCCAGCAGTCCGGCGACCGGCAGCACCGTCTGGCAGAGCCGTCGGATCTGACCGTCCGTGCGGTACCGGCGGGCGATGCGTTGCGCGGTCTGCATCGCGTCGATCCGCCCGACCCCGATCTCGTCCGCCCGTGAGAGGACGGCCACGGCGTTCATCGGTGTGGCGTGCGCCGCGTCGTCGTCGTGGAACGCTTCGAGGAAGCGCACGTCGGTCGCGTGCAGGTGCCGCATGAGGTAGCAGACCGCGTCGGCCTCGGCCGGTCGGTCCTCGGGGGCCAGGAAGGCGGTCGTGCGGGCGGACACGTCGGTGGACAGCGAGGCGATGCCCGGCGTGTCGATCAGGGTCAGGTGCCGCAGCGAGCTCGACGGCCACGACACGCGGATGCGGTCGAGCTCCGCCGGGTCGTGGCCGTCGAGTCCGAACACCAGATGGCCGTCCTCGCGTTTGAACGCGACCTGTCGTGCCGGCCCGTCACGTGGTTCGAGCTGGACCCGATAGGTGAGTCCGTCCTCGTACCAGGTGACCACGCGGGTGCACTCGCCGGCATCGGTCGGGGCCAGCTGCTCACCGACCAGCGCGTTGAGCAGCGTGGACTTGCCGGCCTTGACCTTGCCGGCGATCGCGACCCGCAACGGTGCATCGAGACGGCGTCGTGCGGCGACCAGGTCGGCGCAGGCGGGGGTGTCGCCATAGCGGGCGACGGCGCGGTCGAGCAGAGCGGCGACCTGCGCGTGCAGCCCGCCGGCCGTGGGCGTGTCGGCGTTCATCGGGTGCCTCCGTGGCCGGTCGGGGTGGCAGCCAGCAACGCCTCGGCGCGCGCCTGCAGCTGCGCGAGCCGCTGCAGTTCCGCTTCCACGTCACGCAGGCGTGCCTGCCGCTCCGTCTCGTCGGCCTGCACGGCCTGCTGGGCCGCCTGGACCGCATCGGCGGTGGATCGCTGCAGCTCCTCGGCGCGGGCGGTGAACGCATCGCGCAGCGCACGCTGGATCCGGCGCAGCGTGTCGCGGGCGTCCTTGCCGACGACGAACGCCACCTCGTCGACGTAGGACCGGCAGGCCTGCTTGGCCTGGACCCGTCGCTGTTTCAGCAGGCGTTCCTGCTCGTCCTTGAGTGCGCGCTTCCCGAGCATCGCCCCGAAGCCGAGCGACACCGGGTTGATCATCCCGAGCCCCACGACCCCACCCAGGATGCCCACCATCATCATGCCGCCGTAGGAACCCTTCATCGCGGTCAGCGCCTTGTCGCCGGTGCTGCGGTCGTCGGCCTCGACCGCCGCGGCAGGGTCGATCTGGCGCAGCATCTCGAGCGGTGCCTGGATGTCGAGGTGCTGCGGCTCGCCGCGTTCGTCGGCGAAGTGTTGCGCCACCGCCTCGGCCAACTCATGGGTACGGGTGGTCACGAACGCGTAGTGCGCGGCGACCTGTTCGGTCGTGGTCCGGTACAGCCACTGCTCGAGCTGCTCCCAGACCTCACCGGGGTCGACGCCCTCGATGCTGGCCTCGGCCTGCTTGAGCACCTGTCGGGTACGGGCGCGCAGTTCGTGGTCCGCGTCGGCGGCCAGGTCTGCGAAGCCGTCCCCGAGCGTCTGCTGCCAGCGTGCCGCCTGGCCGCGCAGGTGGTCGGCACGCTCACGGGCGGCGGTCAGCTCGGCCACCAG
>SKLC01000237.1 GCA_007123425.1 Nitriliruptoraceae bacterium | reverse complement strand
CGGCCGGCCAGCCCGACGCCAGCGCCCCCGGGACCTCAGCTGCCGGTGAGCCCGGCGCCCGCGCGGCCGGGGCCCCACCGGCCGGTGGGGCAGGGGCCGACAGCACGCGGAAGGGGCCCCGATGACGTCGACGACCACGCCCGGCACCGGCTCGCAGGCTGGCGGCGACCGCACCCGGATCTCGCTGCTGCAGGCGGTCAACGACACGCTGGTGATCACCCAGCGCAACCTGCTGCGCAACGTCCGGCTCCCGCAGCTGCTGCTGTTCGCCACCGTGCAGCCCGTGATGTTCCTGCTGCTGTTCACCTTCGTGTTCGGCGGAGCGATCGAGGGGGCCGTGCCGGGCGACTTCGAGTACCTGCAGTTCCTGATGCCGGGCCTGCTGATCCAGATCGCGGCGTTCGGCGCGGGCCAGACGGCGCTGGGGCTGACCGAGGACCTGCAGAAGGGCGTCGTCGACCGCTTCCGCGCGCTGCCGATGGCCCGCTCGGCCGTCCTGGCGGGGCGCACGCTCGCGGACCTGCTGCGCAACGCCGGGGTGCTGGCCCTGATGCTGCTGGTGGGCTTCGCGATCGGCTTCCGCTACGAGAGCGGCCTGCTCCGGTTCCTCGCGGCGTTCGGGCTCGGGCTGCTGTTCTCCTACGCCCTGTCGTGGGTGATGGCCACGATCGGGCTGAAGGTGCGCACGCCCGAGGCGGCCTCGTCGGCGGTCTTCCTGCCGATCTTCCCGCTGGTGTTCGCCTCCTCGGTGTTCCTGCCGACACACACGATGCCGGACTGGCTGCGGGTCTTTGCCGACAACCAGCCGATCTCGATCGTGGCGAACGCCCTGCGCGGGCTCATGCTGGGCGAAGAGGTCCTGCTGCCCGGGGAGTCGGTCGGCGGGTACGTGGGAGCCTCCCTGCTGTGGATCTGCGGGATCACCGCCGTCTTCTCCCTGCTGGCCGTCCGGGCCTACCGCCGCGCGGTGGTGTGATCCGTCCGGTCAGTCAGTTCATGCGGGCCCGCGAGCTGATCGCCGCCCGTCGGATCTCCTCGCGGTCGGGCGCATCCTCGGAGACCACCTCGAGGTAGCGCTCGTAGGCCGCGGCCGCCTCGTCGAACCGGCCGACCCGGCCCAGCAGCTCGCCACGCACCCGGTGGTCGTCGGGCAGGCGGTTGGGCAGCAGGAGCTTGAGCTCGACGGTCCACAGGGCGTCGGCGTGGCGCTCGGCGCGGGTGAAGTCGCGGGTGAGGTTGTTCAGCAGGCGACGGACCACGTTGACCGCCGGGGAGGGCCGCAGCATGGAGCGGCGGAAGGCGAGCCGGCCGCCCGTGAGCTCCTCGACGCGGGCGCTCAGGGCCGCCTCGTCCAGCAGCCGCCCGCCGTGGAAGGGGTCGAGGACCACGGGGCGGTCGCGGCCGCCGATGCCGGTCACGACATGGCCGGGCAACGCGATCGGGAAGGCAGGCACCTCCAGGCGTCGGCCGATGCCGACGTAGAGGATCGACAGCGTGATCGGCAGCCCGCGCCGGCGGTCGAGGACGTCGCCGAGCAGGGAGTTCGCCGGATCGTGGTAGCCCGCGGCGTCGCCGTGGAAGCCGTGCCGGCCGGCCAGATGCTCGGTCAGCGCAGCCGCGTCGTGCTCGGGCTCGCCGGAGACGAAGCCGCGGGAGCGCAGGTCATCGGCGAGCGCGTCCAGACGCAGCAGGGTCGCGTCGACGTCGGGGCTCGCCGGCAGTTCGGCCGCGCACAGCAGCGCGGCTTCGGCGAGGTCCGCATCGGGACGCCGCACGAGGCGCAGCAGGCGCTGTCGGGTGTCCTCGGGCATGCCCTCGAGGCTACCGCTGGTCGACGCCTGATCGGCCCGACGGGCTCGGGCCCGGGTCCGCGCGGGGCCGTCGGCCGGTGGCCGGGCGGTGAGGCCGGGCTAGGCTCGATCCCCTGGTCACCGCCGGCCGCGAGGCAAGGAGCCCGACATGAGCCCCGAGGAGAGGCCCGACCGCAATCTCGCCATCGAGATCATGCGCGCGACCGAGAGCGCGGCCCTGGCCGCTGCGCGCTGGCAGGGACGCGGCGAGAAGGTGAACGGCGACCAGGCCGCGGTCGACGCCATGCGCAAGATGCTCGACACGGTGCACATGGACGGCACGGTGATCATCGGCGAGGGCGAGAAGGACGAGGCGCCGATGCTCTACAACGGCGAGCACGTCGGCACCGGCGAGCCGCCGAAGGTCGACATCGCCGTGGACCCGATCGACGGCACGCGCCTGCTCGCCGAGGGGCGCCCCGGGTCGCTGGCGGTGCTCGCCGCGGCCGAGGACGGCGCGATGTTCGACCCGGGGCCCTGCGTCTACATGGAGAAGCTGGTCGTCGCCGGCGAGGCCAAGGACGCGGTGGACCTCGACCGTCCTCTGGAGGGCAACCTCGACGCGATCGCGCGGGCGTCGGGCAAGGAGGTGCGCGACCTCACCGTGATCATGCTCGACCGCGACCGGCACGAGGACGCCAAGCGGGCGGTGCGCGAGGCCGGCGCGCGCCTGCAGCTGATCACCGACGGCGACGTCGCCGCCGGGGTGCTCGCCGCGTGGGACGAGCGCCCGGAGATCGACCTGCTCTACGGCATCGGCGGCACCCCGGAGGGCGTGTCGCTGGCCTGCGCGATCAAGGCCGTCGACGGCTACATGCTGGGACGGCTCTGGCCGCGCAGCGACAGCGAGCGCCAGGCCGCCGTCGACGGTGGCTACGACCTCGAGTCGATCCTCACCGCGGACGACCTGGTCTCGGGGGACGACGCCTTCTTCGCCTGCACCGGCATCACCCCGGGGCAGCTGGTCTCCGGCGTGACCTTCGACCCCCACGGCGCGGTCACCGAGTCGCTGGTGATGCGCTCGAAGTCCGGCACGGTGCGCACGATCCGGGCCCGGCACCGCTTCACCAAGCTGCGCCAGTACGCCTCGGTGGACTACTGACGCACGGCGCGGGCGGCCGTCGGCGTCCCGGGTCGCCCTGAGAGCCCGGGGGCGCCGGGGACCAGGCGGGTCGCCGCCGAGGGCCCGGCGGAGCCGAGGATCAGGCGCTCGCCCGCCGTGCGCTCCATCCGCGGGCCTCGGACACGGCGTCGCGGGCCGCCAGCCGCCGCCAGGCCGGGCCGTCCAGCCGGCGGTGCAGGAAGTCCGCCACGGCATCGTGGATCTCCAGGGGATGCTCCAGCAGCGCCGCGTGCGTGCCGCCCTCGACGGTGACCAGCTCCGAGGGGTCGATGCGCTCGATCACCCGCTCCCCGAGCTCGGGGGGTGAGAAGGTGTCGCGGCTGCCGACCACCACCAGCGTGGGCGCGTCGACCTCGTGGAGCCACGGCGTGGCGTCGAAGGTGTGCATCCCGTGGGCGAGGCGCAGTGCGACCGTCGGCTCGATCTCGCCGAGGTGGCGGAGGTAGTCGGCCATGTCCTCCGCGGGCGTGTGGGGGCCCAGCGCCCGCGCGAGCCTGGCGACCGGGACCGCGATCGGCAGCCGCGGGCTCTTGAGCAGCCCACGCTGGAGGGCGCGGGGCAGCAGCGGGAGCCCGTGGCGCGCCAGAGGGAACAGGTGCGCGCCGAGCCGGCTGCCGTAGAAGGTGTGCAGCGGCGAGGCGAAGGGGCCGGTGACCAGCACCAGCCCGGCGACCAGCTCCGGGCGGGAGCGCCACAGCTGCAGCGCGACCTGGCACCCCATGGAGTGGCCCATCGCGACCGCATCGTGGGCGCCCTCGGCCTCGAGCACGGCGGCGACGTCGCCGGCCACGCGGGGGATCGAGAAGTCCTCGTCGGTCAGGTCCGTGGTGCCCGGTCCGGTCGCGTGGGGCCCGGTGGCGCGCGGGTGGGTGGAGGCGCCCACGCTGCGGTAGTTGAGCACCACCACGCGGTGGCGCTCCATCAGGGCGGCGCCGAGGCCGCGCCAGAAGTTGTCGGGGCACAGGTAGCCCGAGCACAGCACCACCCACGGCCCGCCCTCGGCGCCACGCACCGTGTAGCGGATGCGCGCGCCGTCGTCGGTGACGACCTCGCGGTCCTTGGGCCAGACGTGGCCGCCCCGATCCTCGGGCCAGCGCGAGGGCCCCCACGACCGCTGCGAGCGCAGGGCCGTCAGGGCGAGGTCCTCGTCCACGGTCACGGTGATGCCTCGGGGCGGCGTCCGTCGGCCAGGGTACGCGCGGGCCGGACTGAGCAGCGCATCCGCCCACGCGGTCGGATCGAGCCCCGATCGGCCCGCACTACGCTCGTCGCCCATGGAGGCCCACGAGATCACCCGCGAGCGCGGCAAGACCCTGCGCGCGCCCGTGATCCTCGACCTGCTGGCGCGCGAGCTGCCCGACGCCCGCATCGCGCTGGAGTTCGAGGACCGCTGGCAGCTGCTGGTCGCCACGATCCTCTCGGCGCAGGCCACGGACGTGAAGGTCAACCAGGTCACGCCCGGGCTGTTCGCCGAGCTGCCCGACCCCGAGGCGACCGCCGAGGCGCCGCTCGAGCGCGTCGAGGAGCTGGTCTCCTCGCTGGGGCTGTTCCGGCAGAAGGCCAAGAACATCAAGGCGGCGGCCGCGCTGATCCTCGAGCGGCACGGCGGCGAGGTGCCGGACACGATGGAGGAGCTGACCGCGCTGCCCGGGGTGGCCAGGAAGACCGCCAACGTGGTGCTCTCCAACGGCTTCGGTCGCAACGACGGCGTGGTGGTCGACACGCACGTCGCGCGGGTGTCGCGACGGCTGCGGCTGACCCGCGAGACCGACCCCAAGCGCATCGAGCGCGACCTGATGCGCCTGTTCCCCCGGGAGCGCTGGCTGGAGGTCGCCGACCTGTTCATCCACCATGGCCGTCGCACCTGCGATGCCCGGCGGCCGCGCTGCGAGGACTGCGTGATCGAGCCGCTGTGCCCCTCGTCGCAGGAGGCGGGGCTGACCGACAAGCGCTGACGGCCCCTCGCCGGCGCCGGCGGCACGCGGACGCGGCAAAGGGAGCCTCCCGATGCCGGCCCGTCAGCGGCGGCGGACCCGGCGCGACCAGACCAGGGTCACCACGGCACCCAGCGCCAGGACGACGGCCGCGATCACCTGCGGCACGTGGAGCGGATCGTCGATCTCGACCGCCTCGGCCAGGACGTCCAGGTGCTCGGCGCGCACGGT
>SKLC01000249.1 GCA_007123425.1 Nitriliruptoraceae bacterium | reverse complement strand
CGGCGGCGCAGCCCACGCGCGCTGGTGGGCGCCGCTCGCCCCGATGCTCACCCAGGGGCGCCGCGTGGTCTCCGTCGATCTCTCCGGGCACGGCGACAGCGGGTGGCGCGACGTCTACCGCGCCGAGCAGTGGGCCGACGAGGTCCTGGCCGTCGCCGAGGCGGCCGGCGGGGTCGGCCGCCCCGTCATCGCCGGCCACTCGATGGGCGGCTTCGTCGCGATCGTCTCGGCCGCGGTGCACGGGCGCGACCTCGAGGGCGCGATCGTGCTGGACTCGCCGGTGCGACGGCCCGACCCGGAGTCCGACGAGGGGCGGGGCGGCCGGCGCGGCTTCGTCCAGCGCCGCGTGTACTCCGACCGCGAGGCGATCCTCGACCGCTTCAAGCTCATCCCGCCCCAGCCGTGCGACAACGACTGGTTCCTCGACTTCATCGCGCACCACAGCATCCGGGCGGAGCCCGAGGGCGGCTACACCTGGAAGTTCGATCCCGGGGTGTTCGCACGGCGCGAGGGCTCGCACCGCCCGATCGACTTCGCCGCCCGGCTCGCGGAGGTCACCTGCCGGGTGGCCGTGATCAACGGTGAGGACTCGGCGATCGTCGACGAGGACGTGCGCTCCTACATGAGCGGCCTGCTCGAGGGCTCGGCCGCGGCGGCCGCGGGCGTGCCCTTCGTGGAGGTCCCCCACGCCCACCACCACCTGCTGCTCGACCAGCCCCTGGCCACGGTCACCGCGATCCGCGGCGTCCTCGCGACCTGGAGCCCTGTGGGCGAGCCCCCGGTCGACGTCGCGCTGACGTAGCGAGTCCCGGTGAGGATTCGTGTGCCGACGCGACGTCGTGCGCGTCGCGGCGGCACACGATCAGCGCGTGCGCGTGTGCGGGCGGGGGCCCCGGCGCGGGCGGGGACCCGGCGCGGGCGGGGGCCTCAGCGCGGGGCCTACAGCTTGCGCAGGTGGACCTGCTGCACGCTGTGATCGGCGGCCTTGTGCAGGATCAGGTCCGCGCGTGAGCGGGTGGGCAGCACGTTCTGGCGCAGGTTCACCCCGTTGATGCGCGCCCAGATGTCGCGCGCGACGGTCTCGGCCTCCTCGTCGTCGAGGTCGCCGTACCGGCGGAAGTAGGAGCGCGGGTCCTGGAAGGCGGTCGAGCGCAGGCGGTGGAAGCGCTCCACGTACCACTGCTCGATGTCGGACTCCAGCGCGTCGACGTAGATCGAGAAGTCGAAGAAGTCGGAGACGAAGGTGCGCCGCTCGTCGGGAGCCGTCCCGGTCTGCAGGACGTTGATCCCCTCGACGATGAGCACATCCGGCTGGCGCACGATCACCTGCTCGTCGGGCAGCACGTCGTAGGCCAGGTGCGAGTAGACCGGCGCGGCGACCTCCTGCTCGCCGGCCTTGACCGCGGCCACGAACCGGACCAGGGCTGCGGTGTCGAAGGACTCCGGGAAGCCCTTGCGGTCCATCAGCCCGCGGCGCTCGAGCTCCGCGTTGGGCAGCAGGAAGCCGTCCGTGGTCACCAGCGCGACCTCGGGATGATCCGGCCATCGGGAGAGCAGCGCCTGCAGCAGCCGCGAGGTGGTGGACTTGCCCACCGCCACCGACCCCGCCACCCCGATGACGAAGGGCACCTTGGCCGTGCGCGAGCGCAGGAACGTCTCCGTCGCCTCGTGCAGCTGCTGGGTCGCGGCGACGTAGAGGTTGAGCAGGCGCGACAGCGGCAGGTAGATCTCGGCGACCTCGTCGAGGGAGATCTGCTCGGTCACGCCCTGGAGGCGCTCGAGCTCGTGTGCGGAGAGCGTGAGCGGCGTCGAGGAGCGCAACTGGGCCCAGGCCGCACGTTCGAGCTCGACCCATGGGGAGGGATGGTCGCGGTGGGCTACCAGGGTGGCCCTCCTCATCGGCGTGAGCGTGCTGGCCGAGCCGCAGCGGTCCCGGCGGGAGCGTCGAGCCTAGGGCAGCGCCTGCCGGATCCCGTATCGCGGGCATCGTGGGGCCGCCTGCCGCCTCGTCCGGTCGCGGGCAGAGTCCGGGCTCATGCGCGACAATGGCGCGGCGGGCGCGGGTGGCGTGCCCGCACCGACGCCGATGCCGGCGACGCGAGAGGACGGGACCCGAGGTGGTGACCACGACCTGGCGACGGCGCATGCCATGGATCGCCGCGCTGCTCGTCGCGCTGCTGGGCATCCCGCTGATCATCGCCGTGGGCGCCGTGGCCGACGAGCAGCCCGTGCGCGACGGGGAGCCGGCGCCGCGAACGGTCTTCGCGACGGAACAGGTGCGCGTCGTCGACGAGGAGGCGACCGAGACCGCCCGACGGACCGCGGCCGAGTCGGTGGATGCCGTCACGTTCCTCGACGGCGAGGCGCAGAGCGCGATCGTCAGCGACGTGCGCGGTGTGTTCTCCGCCGCCAGGGAGGTTCGCGAGCCCGAGGAGGAGGACGAGCCCCCGGCCTCGACGCAGCGCCGCGAGCTGCTCTCGCTGGTCGGCGAGCTCGATGAGGAGGTCGCCGGGGCGCTCGTCGCGCTCTCGGACACCCAGCTCGAGACGGTGGAGCGCGAGACGATCGCGATCGCACAGGAGCTGGCGCGGCAGCGGGTGACCGAGGATGAGCTCGACGCGCTGCTGACCGACCGCCTCCCGGGTGAGGTCGCGGTGCGCCCCTTCCCCGGCGACACCGCCCAGACCATCGCGGTGCCGCTCATCGAGGACGCGATGCGGCCCACCGTGCGCGTGGATCCCGACGCCACCGCCGACGCCCGGGAGCGCGCGGCCGAGGAGGCCGATGACGTGGTGCGCGTCTGGCGTCCGGGTGAGGCCGTCGTGCGCGAGGGCGAGGTCGTCGACCCCCTCCAGGCGCGCGCGATCGCCCAGCTGGGGCTCGACGGCTCCTCCCCGCTGCGGGCGCTGCTGCGCGCCGGGCTGTCGATGCTGCTGGTGGTCGGCGTCGGCGCGGTCTACCTGCAGCGGATGCAGCGCCGGGTGTGGGCGAACGGGCACAAGCTGCTCCTGCTGTCGCTGCTGGTGCTGGCCTACGCGGTCCTGGTGGTGGGTGTGGGGGTCTTCAGCGACGTGGCCACCAGCACCTGGTACTACGCCGTGCCCGCGGGTGCGCTGGGCATGCTCGCGGCGCTGCTGATCCATCCGGTGGTCGGCGTCGCCACCATGCTGCCGGCGGCGCTGCTGGTGCTCGTCGTGGCGCCCTCGGCGGGGCCGGCGGCGCTGTTCGCGGCCGCCACCGTGCTGGTGAGCGTGCCGCTGACGCGCAGGATCGGGTCGCGCTCCGACCTCCGCTCGGCGACCCTGCGAGCGGGGCTGTCCTACCCGGTGCTCGCGGTGGTGACGGTCGCGGTCTTCGGCCCGCACAACGAGCTGCTGCTCGCCCTCGGCGCGGGAGCCGTCAACGGCCTGGTCACCACCCTGGCGGTCCAGGGCGCCCTGCCGTTCCTCGAGACGATGTTCCGGCTGCCCACGGTCACCGCGCTGCTCGACCTCGCCGACCGCAACCACCCGCTGCTGCGCGAGCTCGAGTCCAGGGCCCTGGGCTCCTACAACCACTCGGTGATGGTCGCCTCGCTCACCGAGCGCGCCTGCCGGGCCATCGGCGCGGACCCGCTGCTCGGCAGCGTGGCTGCGCTCTACCACGACATCGGCAAGGTGCGCCAGCCGCACTTCTTCATCGAGAACCAGCACGGCATCTCCAACCCGCATGACGAGCTCGAGCCCGAGGTGTCGGCGGTGATCATCCAGAACCACGTCGTCGACGGGGTGGAGATGGCCACCGAGCACCGGCTGCCGCCGGAGGTGGTCGCCTGCATCGGCAGCCACCACGGCACGATGGTGGTGACCTACTTCTACCAGCAGGCCGTGCGGGAGGCCGGCGACCCCGAGGAGGTCGACGAGGACCACTTCCGCTACAAGGGCACCAAGCCCCGGAGCAAGGAGGCGGCCGTGCTGCTGCTGGCCGACTGCTCCGAGGCGACCACCCGCGCCATGGCGATGAACCGGGGCACCCTCCCGCGCGACGAGATCGAGGCCACCGTCGACAAGCTCCTGCAGGAGCGCATCGACGACGGGCAGTTCGACGACTGCGACCTGACCTTCCGGGAGCTGCAGCAGGCCCGCGAGACCATCGTGGAGTCCCTGGTGGGCGTCTACCACCCCCGCATCGCCTACCCCGGGGCCGCGACCAGCGGGGAGGAGCGCTCCCAGCCCGCCTCCGCGGGGCGCTGACGCGGCGTCGCACGCCGCCGTGCCGCCACCGGCTACGGTCGGCGACGAGCACCCGGCGGACGAGACGAGGGCGCACGCGTCGTGGGCACCGGACACCTGCACCATCTCGAGCTGTACGTGGCCGACCTGGGCGTCGCCGCCGAGTTCTGGGGATGGCTGCTCGGCGAGCTGGGCTGGGTGTGCCATCAGGAGTGGGACGAGGGCTGCGCCTACCGCCTCGGCGACACCTCGCTGGTCCTGGTGCAGGCGCCCGAGGGGGCGCGGGGCCTCGACCGACGCGGCGCGGGGCTCAATCACCTGGCCTTCCGTGGCGGCTCGGAGGGCGAGGTGGATCGGCTCACCGAGCAGCTCACCGCCCGCGGTGTCCGCATCCTGTACCCGGATCGGCACCCCTTCGCGGGCGGGACCGACCACTACGCGGTGTTCTTCGAGGACCCCGAGGGCCTCAAGGTGGAGGTCGTGGCGCCAGCCCACCCGTGATCTGACGCGGCTGCGCGCTGGACGCCGAGGCGGACCAGGCCTGTGCGCGTGCCGCACTCCGCCTCGCTCGGGGGACGCCGGAGGCCGATCCATGCGTTGTGGAGCATGAGGGCTGTCGACGGGGCGCACGGGGACCCGTCCGGGCAGCCATCGGCCGCGAACGCGCCGTGCGAGAGGGTCGACCTTTCGTCGGCACCGGCTCGTCCCGCCTCTCCCGCGCGCCTGCGACGTTGGCCTCGCCACCGAGTCCGGCGTCCCCGCGGCCGCACGGCCATCCCGAGCAATCCCGCACGACCCTCTCGTCCCAAGGAGGTCCCGGTGAACCCGACCGATCTCCCGACCGCTGAAGTGGCGGTCGAGGAGCTGCTGGACCGCTCGTCGGAGCGGGGCTATGTCCTGCTCTCGGAGCTGCAGGAGCTGCATGCGCCGCAGCTGCACGGTGACGTG
>SKLC01000390.1 GCA_007123425.1 Nitriliruptoraceae bacterium | reverse complement strand
GGCCCCGGGCGTGCAGCGCGGTGATCGAGGCGCCCTGCGCGAGGTGGGTGGCCCGGGCCGCGGCGAGGGTCGCACCGGTGGGCACGGCGCCGAGCAGCACGTCACGGTCGCCGAGCCCGAGCACCGCGGCCGCTCGGGCCCCGACCCGGTTGAGCCGGTCGAGATCGGACCGCGCGGAGGCGATCAGCGTGCCACGGTCCGCGCCCGCCCGACGCAGGTCGACCGGCTGGTACTCCTGCAGGACCACCCGGCGCTTGCCCGCCGCACCCTCGCGGCGGATCCCGCCGACGACCTGGCGGACCAGCTCCCCGCCCCCGTAGGCCTTGATCTGGTCCTCGGTGGGCTGCAGCACGGCACCCGCTGCGCCGCTGGCGTCCGCGAGGAGGTCGATCTCGCGGACGGGCGCCAGGCGTTCGAGATCCGCGAGCGTGGTCAGCTCGCGCGGGTCGAGGCTCTCCGCGGCCATCCGGCGGGACCACATCGGGGCCGCCGTGGCGGCCAGCGGCAGCCAGCGTCCGAGGGCGAGCTCCGCGACCCGCTGCTGCTCCGAGGTCGAGCGTCGGTCCCACGGGGCGCTCACGCGGCGGCACTCCTCGTCTCGTTTCGGCCGACGGAGCGTAGGCCACGGCGGCGCGCACGCCGACGCCCCGGCGCGTGGCCGGGGCGTCGCTGCGTTGGACGACTGGCCGTCAGCCCGCGCGGGACTGCAGCTCCTCGACCAGCTTGGGCACGACGTTGTAGAGGTCGCCGACGATGCCGAAGTCCGCGATCTGGAAGATCGGGGCCTCGGGGTCCTTGTTGATCGCGACGATGTTCTGCGAGGTCTGCATGCCGGCCCGGTGCTGGATGGCGCCGGAGATGCCGGAGCCGATGTAGAGCATCGGCGCGATCGTGCGGCCCGTCTGACCGATCTGGAACCGGTGCGGGTACCAGCCGGCGTCGGTGGCGGCACGGGAGGCGCCCACGCCGGCGCCGATGGCGTCGGCGAGCTGCTCCATGAGCTCGAAGCCCTTCTCGTCGCCGAGCCCGCGGCCACCGGCCACCACGATCGCGGCCTCGCCGATGTCGGGGCGGTCACCGGAGGTCTGGATCTCGACGTCGGTGACCTTGGCGGCCGTGGCCGACTCCGACAGGGAGACGTCGAGCGCCACGGTCTCCGGCGCGCCGCCGCCGGACTCCTCCGCGGCGAACGCGTTGGGGGAGATGCCGAAGAAGCCCTTCTTGCCCTCGGCCACGCGCGCCTTGGTCACCAGGTCGCCGCCGAAGACCTCCTTGGTCGCGCTGATCGCGCCGTCGACGACCTCGAGGCCGGTGCAGTCGGTGATCACGCCGGCGTCGATGCGGATCGCCAGCCGGGCGGCGACGTCCTTGATGTGGTTGCCGGAGGCGAAGAACAGCGTGCTCGCCCCGGACTGCTCGAAGACCTGCTCGAGGGCCTCGACCTGCGGCAGGGTCACGTAGCCCTGGGCGTCCTCGCTGTCCCAGTGGTAGAGCTTGGCCGCGCCGTGCGCGCCCAGCGTGTCGGCCGCGCCGGATGCGCCCGGCCCGAGCCAGACCGCGGCCACGGTGTCACCGGTCTCGCCGGCGATCTCGGTGGCGGCCGTCAGCATCTGCAGCGACAGCTTGCGCGGCTCGCCCTCGGAGTGGTCGATCAGAACCAGCAGCTCACTCATGGTGCATATCTCCTTGAAAAGTCGTCCTCGCGCCCTGTGGCGCGCAGGCGCTCAGACGAACTTCTTCTCGACGAGCCAGTCGGCGAGCTGGCTGGCGGCGGAGCCGTCGCCCTCGTCCTCGACGATGGTCCCGGCCTCCTTCGGGGGCCGCGGCTCGAACTCGTACATCGTCGCGGCAGCGGCGTCCCGCCCGGCGTCACCGGCGTCCCCGCCGAGGTCGGCCAGCGACTTGACGTCCAGCGGCTTGGACTTGGCCGCCATGATCCCCTTGAAGGAGGGGTAGCGCGGCTCGTTGATGGCCTCGACCACCGACACGATGGCCGGCAGCGACGACTCCACGACGTCCCAGCCCTCCTCGTGCTCGCGGTGGGCGACGACCTTCTCGCCCTCCACCTCGAGGTACCGGGCGTAGGTCAGGCTCGGCAGACCCAGCAGCTCCGCCACCGCGGCGGGCACCATGCACGTGCGCGCGTCGGTGGACTGGTTGCCGAAGATCACGAGGTCGAACTCCTCGTTCTCCAGGGCCTTGGCGATCACCTTCGCGGTGCCCAGGGCGTCGGAGCCCGCGATGGCGTCGTCGGTGATCTGGATGCCCGCGTCGAGCCCGTAGGACAGAGCCTTGCGCACGATGGGCTGCGCCGACTCCGGCCCCATCAGCAGCGCGGTGACCTCCGCGCCCTGGTTCTCCTTGAGGCGCATGGCCTCCTCGATGGCGAACTCGTTGACGGGGCACAGCACCGACTCGACCGACTCGCGGTCGACGGTCTTGGTGTCGGCGTCGATCTTCTTCTCGCCCGCAGTGTCGGGCACACGCTTGACGGGGACGATGACCTTCATCCGGCGTTCCCTCTCGTGGTCGTGGTGGCGCGGCCTCGCGTGAGACCGCGGGCGCCGCCGGGCCCAATGGTGGCGACGGGGCCAGGGTCACGGACATGGAATTGGAGCGGACGCTCCAAAGTCAAATCGGCGGCCCCTCGTCGGGGTGGGCCCGTCGGGTCGAGCACCCCCGAATCTAGGCGTCCGCACCCCCGGACGCGAGCCGGGACGAGCCCCTCAGCGCCACCACCGCAGCAGGAGGTTGAGCACCAGCGTCAGCACGACCGACACCAGCAGCATCGAGGTCACCGGGACCAGGACGCGGGTGCGCTCCCCCTCCAGCCGAAGGTCCCCGGGCAGGCGACCGAACCACGACAGCCCACCCGACCACACGAGCAGCCCCAGGCCGGCCACCGCCAGCCCGGCGATCACCAACAACGGGCCCACGCTGCGATCCATCACGGCGACGGTACCGCGTGCCCGCCGGCGCACCTCGGGCCCGGCCGGCTCGTTGGGTGCGACGACGCCGAGACCACGAGACGAGGCCCGGGGTGGCACTGCTCCTGCGGCGCCTGCTGCTGGCGCTGACCGCCGCCGCGCTCACCATGACCGCGCTGGTGGTGCTCACCGCGTGGGCGGCGCTGCGCGTGTCGTGGGCGGTGCCCGACCCCGGGGCGATGGCGGGCCCGACCGAGCTGCTCGACCGCAACGGGACCGTGATCGCGCGCTTCACGGCCGAGATCGACCGCGAGGTGGTCGACCTCGAGCACGTCGCCGACGTCGCGCGCCATGCCGTCATCGTCGCCGAGGACCACCGGTTCTACGAGCACCAGGGCGTGGACCCGCTCTCGCTCGTCCGGGCGGTGGTCACCAACGTGCGCACCGGCGGCATCGCCCAGGGCGGCTCGACGCTCACCCAGCAGTACGTCAAGTCCGCGTTCGTCGGCGACGAGCAGACGCTGCTGCGCAAGGTCCGCGAGGCGGTCATCTCCATCCAGCTCGAGCGCGACGTCTCCAAGGACGAGATCCTCGAGCGCTACCTCAACGAGGTCTACTTCGGCCAGGGCGCCTACGGCATCGAGGCGGCGGCCCAGACCTACTTCGACGTCTCCGCCAGCGAGCTCGACGCCGCCCAGGGCGCGACGCTCGCGCAGCTGCTGCCCGCGCCCTCGGTGCGCAACCCGGTCGCCGACCCTCAGGGGGCCCGCAGTCGCCGCGACGCCCTGCTCATCCGGATGGCCGAGGTGGGCCGGCTCGACGCCGCCACCGCCCGGGACGCCCGCGCGAGCGACCTCGAGGTCGCGCCGCGACGGGGCGTGGAGACCCGCGCGCCGGCGTTCACCGACCACGTGCGCCGGCAGCTCGAGCACGCCTTCGGCGACGAGGTGACCCTCACCGGCGCGCTGCAGGTGCGCACGAGCCTGGATCTCGCGGCGCAGGAGCAGCTCGATGCGGTGGCGGCCGAGCGGGTGCCCGGCGACGAGCATCCGGACGTCGACAGCGCCATGGTCGCCCTCGATCCGCGCAGCGGCGAGGTGCTGGCGATGCACGGGGGCCGCGATCGGCGGGTCGGCGACTTCAACCTCGCCACGATGATGACCAGCCGCCAGCAGGGCTCGGCGCTCAAGCCCTTCGTCTTCGCCGCGGCGCTCGAGGAGGGCGTGCCGCCCGATGCCTCCCGCCCGGCACCGGCCAGCACCACGATCCCGCCGTCGCAGTGCGTGGGCCACGACGGTGCCGCCATCAGCGTTCGGGGCGGAGGCGGCGGCAGCGCGGCGATCAGCGAGGCGCTGGTGCACTCCTACAACACCACCTTCCAGCTGCTGGGCTGCGAGCTCGGCGGCGAGCGCGTGGTCGAGCAGGCGCGTCGGATGGGGGTGCGCAACGAGGTCTCGACCAACGCCGGGGTGGCACTGGGCGGCACCGACCGTGGCGCGTCGCCGCTGGACATGGCCTCCGCCTACGGTGCCTTCGCGAACGACGGCCGTTGGTGCCCGCCCCGCACGATCCTGGAGATCACCGGGCCCGCCGGGGAGGAGATCGAGGTCCCCTCCGAGGTGCTGCCCGGCCCCGACCAGCAGCGCTCGCACTACGACTGGGCCGACGAGGAGGTCGAGGGCCACCCCGACTGGCTCGACGCGCTCCGCGAGGAGGAGGGCGAGGACGACGGCTGCCGTGTGGCCACCCATCCCTCCGTCGCCCGCGCGGCCACCGCCGCGATGGAGGACGTCGTGGCGCGCGGCACCGGCACCCGCGCCGACATCGGTCGCCCCCAGGCAGGCAAGACCGGCACGACGACGGACAACGTGGATGCCTGGTTCGTGGGCTACACGCCCCGCCTCTCGCTGTCGGTGTGGATCGGCCAGCCCGGCCAGAGCGACCCCCTGCCGCCGCTGGGCGGCTTCTCCCAGGTGTTCGGCGGGACCCTGCCCGCCGTCATGTGGGCCGACGTCGCCAGCCAGCTGCTGGCCGACGTCGAGCCCGAGCCCTTCGGCGAGCCCATGCCCATCCACCTGGAGGTGCCGGACGACGGGCCCCGGGTCGGGCCCGCGCGGGAGGTGCCGTCGACCCAGCCGGAGCCGGCGGCCCCCCAAGAGCAGTCGCCGCCGCCTGAGGACGCCGAGACGGGCGAGCCGGACGAGCTCGGGCCCGATGGCCCCGAGGGGACGGAGGACGACCCGGACGGCGGGGACCCG
>SKLC01000081.1 GCA_007123425.1 Nitriliruptoraceae bacterium | reverse complement strand
GGCCCGGCAGGCGCCGGCCTGGGGCCTCTCCGCTCCGCCGACGCTGGGCGCGCTGGCGGCCGGCGCGGCGCTGCTGGCGGTGCTGGTGGTGCGCTCGCGCCGGCTCGAGCATCCCATCATCGCGCCGCGCCTGTTCACGGTGCCGCTGTACGTGCTCTCGCTGGTGATGGTCTGGCTGATCACCGTGGTGCTCTATGCGCGGCTGAACTTCCTGCCCGTCGAGCTGCAGGTGGTGCGCGGCATCTCCGCGCAGCAGACGGGGCTCGTGCTCGTGCCCAGCGCCCTGGGGCTGGCGCTGACGATGGCCACCGGGGGGTGGCTCGCCGACCGGGTGGGCGCGCGGTTGCCCACCATGGTGGGCCTGAGCGTGCTGTGCGTCACCACGTGGCAGCTGGCCTCGCTCACGCCCACGACCCCGCTGGGGTGGCTCGTCGTCGTCCTGCTCCTGCAGGGGCTGGGCAGCGGCCTGATGCGCATCCCCGTCAACGTCACCGGCATGAACGCCCTGGCCAACCGCGACATCACCCAGGGCGCCGCGCTGCGCTCGCTGAACCGCCAGGTCGCCGGCGCCCTGGCGGTGGCGGTGCTCGCCGCGCTGCTGACGGTGCAGCTGGGGACCATCGCCCCCGAGGCGACCACGCCGGCCGAGATCGCCGAGGCGCAGGCGGCCTACAACTCGCTGTTCCGGGTCGCCTTCGGGTTCGTGGTCGCCGCCCTGATCGCGTCGGTCTTCATGCCCGGCAAGCGGCGGATGCAGCAGCTGCAGCGGGAGCGTGCCGACGAGTACGACCGGGCCGGGCGTGGGTGACCGCACGCCCATGCGTGCCCGCCCTCCACGATTACCATCACGTCCGAACATGAGACATCGAACGATGATACGGTTGTCCGCGCTCGTCCGGCCGGGACGTCGAGGAGGAGGCCGTGAGGATGTCGGAGCTCGTGCTGCTCGCCGAGAGCGGCGCCGGGGTCATGGGCGGCAGCGCCGAGGCCGACTGGGGGCCCGTCGTGGTGCTGCTGGCGATCGTGGCGCTCGTCCTGGTGGTGCTGTGGACCCGCGGGGCCGCGGGGGATCACCCCAACGCCGCCGCACGCGTCCTGCTGCGCGGCCCCAACGCGCTCGCCCGCCTGACGGGCCTGCCGGCCTGGGCGGCGGTGAGCGTCGTCGGCGTCCACGGCGGCCTGCTGGTCGCGGGCTACGGCTTCTACACCGACGTCGCCTACCACGTGGCCTACGGGCGCGACGAGATCCTGTTCACCGCGCCCCACACCGCGATCTTCGTGGGCCTGTGCATGATCGCGGCAGCGGCCGTGGTCGGGATCGCCACGGCCCACCTCTCGGGGGCCCGGGTGGGCACGCGGCTCAGCGGCATCCGGGTGCCCTGGTCGCTGCTGCCGCTGCTGATCCTGGGGACCGCGGCCGTGCTCGGCTTCCCCATCGACGAGCTGTGGCACGCCCAGTACGGCGTCGACGTGACCATGTGGAGCCCGCCGCACATGCTCATGATCATGGGCGCGGCGCTGTCGGGCATCGCGGCGTGGCTGGTGCTCGCCGAGGCCGGCGTCGGCGCCCGTGACTCCCGTCGCGCCCTGGCGCTGCACGCGGTCACGGCGGCGCTGGCGGTCCAGGGCCTGACCGCGCCCCTGGGCGAGTTCAGCTTCGGGGTCCCGCAGTTCCAGCAGCTGTTCCACCCGGTCATCGTGATGATCGGCGGGGGCGCCCTCGTCGTCGCCCGCCTCGTGCTCGGCCGCGGCTGGACCCTGGGCATCCTGGCGATCTCCTTCGGGCTGAGCCAGGTCCTCGGGCTGCTGCTGGCGCAGGGGGCCGGCGCCGGTCCCGTTCCCACCGTCGAGCCGGCCATCTGGCTGGGCTCCGCGCTCGTCATCGAGGTGGTGGCCCTGGTGCTGGGCACCCGGCGCGTGCTGCGCTTCGCGCTCGCCGCCGGGGTGGGCGTGGGGACCGTGGGCCTGGCCGTCGAGTGGTGGTGGAACAGCACGCAGGCCTGGCAGCCCTGGACCTCCGCGCTGCTGCCCGAGGCGGTGCTGGTGGGGCTGCCGGTGGCGGTCGCCACCGCCGTGGTCGCCGCCGGCCTCGGAGGTGCCATCACGTGGCGCGGTGACCTCGTCCCCGCGCCGCTGCTCGCCGGGGCCCTCGTGGTGATCGCCGCGGGGCTGGCGATCCCGCTGCCGCGCACGGTCTCGGAGGTCACCGCCGAGGTCAGCGTCGAGCCGGCGGGCGAGGGGCTGGTCGAGGTCGCGGCACGGCTCGACCCGCCCGATGCGGCCGAGGGAGCCCGCTGGTTCACCGCCAGCGCCTGGCAGGGCGGTGGCAACGTCGTCCATGACATGGAGCCCGTGGGCGACGGCCGCTACGTCGCCGAGGCCCCGGTGCCCGTCGACGGCGGCTGGAAGACGCTGCTGCGGCTGCACCGGGGCTCGGACATGATGGCCGTGCCGATCCGCATGCCCGCCGACCCCGAGTTCGGCCTGGAGGCGATCCCGGTGGAGTCGCGGACGATGGCCTTCGAGGAGGAGACCACCTACCTGCTGCGCGAGGCGACCGACGGGCCGGGCGGGCTCGCCGTCGCCGTGCGGCTGCTCTACGCCGGGCTGGCGGTGGCCTGGATCGCGGCCATGATCACGGCCAGCGTGCGGGTCGCGCGGACCCGTGCGCCGGTGGTCGAGGGCTCGGAGCCGTTCAGTCCTGCTCGGACGGGAGCTTGACCGCGAGCACCGGGCAGTCGGCGTTGAGCAGGATCTCCTGCGCGGTGCTGCCCATCACCAGCTTGCCGACGGGGGAGCGGCGGCGGAGCCCGATCACCAGCAGGTCGGCCTCGTTCTTGCGCGCCGCCGCGAGCAGGTCCTCGGCCAGCGAGTCCCCCACGGAGTAGTCGAGCACCCGGTGGTCGATGCCCTCGTGGGCCAGCCGGGCCGTGAGCTGCTCGAGCCCCTCCTGATAGCGCGCCTCGTCGTCCTCGTCGCCCGCGGCGCCGGCGCGGCGGGTGTTGAGGATGAGCAGCTCTGCGCCTCGCCGACGGGCCTCGTCGATCGCGTGGCGGGCCACGGCCTCACCGAGCTCCGTACGGGTGTAGCCCATCAGGATTCGCATTCGCGCAGCCTTGTCGACGACGTGCGGGCGAGCCTAGCCGCCGCGTCGCGGCGGCCGGGGCAGTTCACGCCCCGGACCCGGGCCCTCACCCCCGCTCGAGCACCGCCACCGGGAAGCGCGTGAGCACGCGCTGCAGCGCCACCCGGCCGCCACGGTGGGTGTGGCCCGTGAGCACATCGGTCCAGGTGCCCTCAGGCAGGTCGACGGCGGTGTCCCGCCACTGCCAGGCGCTCGGCAGCCCACCCAGGCGACGGACCTGCCGCGCGGTGACCGTGGCGACCTGCTCGCCGCGCAGGAAGGCGACCACGTGCTCGGCCCGGGGGCCGGACGGCCACAGGGCCCGGTAGCCGCCGTCGGCCCCGAACGCCTCGGGGCGGCGGGCGCGCAGCGCCAGCGCCTGCCGGATGAGCCAGAGCTTGGGCAGGCCCTCCTCCAGGCGCGCCATGATGTCGTCGGGGCCCGGCGCGTCGTCGAGCTCGGCGTGCAGTCGGCGGCGACGGCCGAGATCGACCGGCCGGCGGTTGTCGGGATCGACGAGCGAGAGGTCCCAGAGCTCGTCGCCCTGGTAGACGTCGGGGACGCCGGGCGCGGTGAGCTTGACGGCCGTCATCGCCAGCGACGTCAGCCATCCGGGCACGCGCACCTCGGCGACGACCTGCTCGAGGTCCTCCCGGAAGGCGGGGTCGGCGAGCAGGCCACGCGCGTAGGCGACCAGGTCGGCCTCGTAGTCGGGATCCGGGGCGAGGTGGTCGGTGGCACGGGCGCCCTCGCGGGCGGCCTTGCGCAGATAGCCCACCAGCCGCTCGACGTCGAGCGGCCACGCGCCCACCAGCGTCTGGAACGTGAGGTGCTCGTGGGCCGGGGTGGGGCCGTGCTCGCCGCGGTGGGGGGCGGCGAGCCGGTGCCAGCGCTGCACGGTGCGCACCCAGTGGTCGACGTCCTGGGAGAGCACGGCGAGTCGGGCGCGCACGTCGGCGCTGCGCTTGGTGTCGTGGGTCGAGGACAACAGCATCGTGGCCGGGCGCTCGAGCTGTGCCCGTGCGTGCGCGGCGTGCAGCTCCCCCGGGTCGCGGCCGAGATCGCCGACGTCACCGCCGACCTCGTTGACGGCCACGAAGCGCAGGTCGCGGTAGAGCGCGGTGTCCTCCACGCCCTTGGCCACGACCGGGCCGGTCAGCTGCTGCAGCGCCCAGACGGCCTCGGCCGCCGCCGAGCCGTCGTCGTCGTGCCAGGGCGCGCGCAGCAGCAGCTCACGCACCCCGTCGAGGCCGGCCAACCCCGGGTGGCGGGCACGGACCCGGGCGATGGCGAGCTCCACCATCTGCTCGTCCTCGTCGGCCAGCTCGCGGCTGCCCGGACGCAGGTAGGTGCGGTAGACCGGCCAGGCCGCCCGCAGCTCGACCAGCAGCCGCTCGGCATCCTCGGCCGCCAGGTCCAGCGTCGCGGCGAGCAGGGCCGTCAGGCGCTGCACCTCGGCGCCGAGGAAGCGGCGGATGATCAGGCGCTTGGACTCGTCGGTCAGCTGCGCGCGGTCGATCCGTGCGCCCGTGAGCCCGGCGTGCAGGTCGTCGAGGGCCGGCGCGGCGCGACCGTCCACGTGGACGCCGAGCACGAGATCGGCGAACTCGTAGCCCACGGTGCCCTGGATCGGCCAGTCCGCGCGATAGCCCTCCTCGCGCTCCAGGATCTTCTCCACGATGAGCCAGGTGTCGTCGCCCACCGCCGCGCGCAGGCGGTGGAGATAGCCGACGGGATCGCGCAGCCCGTCGGGATGGTCGATGCGCAGCCCGTCGAAGGTGCCGTCGGCCACCCGCGGCAGGATCGCCCGGTGCGCGTCGGCGAACACCGCCTCGTCCTCGATGCGCACGCCGCCGAGCTCCTTGATCGCGAAGAAGCGGCGGTGATCGAGCTCGTCGTTGGCGCGGCGCCAGTGGGCCAGGCGGTAGTGCTGGTGCTCGAGGAGCGCGGCGAGGCGCCCGCGGTCGGCCGCCACCGCCTCGAGCGTCCCCGCGATGTCCTGGGAATCGAGGCCCACCTCCTCCAGCGAGCCGGGCCGCACCGGCCAGGCGTGCTCGTGGTAGCGGATCCGCCACGCGGGGTCGCCGGCCGACACGTGCTCGAGCCGGAGGTCGTCGCCTGCGAGCTCGTCCTCGAGGCGGTCACCGAGCTCTGCCAGCAGCAGGCTCGGCTGGCCATGGGCGCCGGGGCGCCAGTGGATGTCGAGGTGGCGGGCGTGGGCGGCGCCGGGACCGTGGGCCAGCACGTCCCACCACCACGGATTGTGCGGGCTGGCCAGCCCCACGTGGTTGGGCACGATGTCGGCGACGAGGCCCAGCCCCGCCGCGTGGGCGGCGGCGCGCAGCCGCTCGAGGCCCTGCTCGCCGCCGAGCTCCTCCCGGATGCGGGTGGGGTCGGTGACGTCGTAGCCGTGGCGCGAGCCGGGCGTGGCCTGGAGCACGGGGGAGAGGTAGACGTGGCTGACCCCCAGCGCGGCGAGGACGTCGAGCTCCTCGGCGAGCTCGTCGAAGCCGCGCTCGGGCACGAGCTGCACGCGGTAGGTCGCCAGCAGCGGCCGCGGTGGGGCGGGCACGGGCGGGCGGTTGCCGGCGACGCCGCTCACGACTCCTCCCGGCGCAGCAGCACGATCGCCCGGTCGGCGACCTCGCGGTCGTCGCCCAGCTGAAGCTGCTCCGGCTCCCCGGCCTCGCGCAGCCGCTCCTCGGTGGTGTCGAGCACCACCGTCCACGGGCCGGCGGGGCCCTTCTCGGGAAGCCGGAAGGTCAGAGGCTCCTCGTGGGCGTTGATCAGCAGCAGGAACGAGTCGTCGGACAGCCACTGGCCCCAGGCGTCGCGACTGGCCAGGCCCTCCCCGTTGAGCAGGACCTGCAGCGACTTGGCGAAGTCGCTCTCCCAGGCCTCGTCGTCCATCTCCTCGCCCTGCGGGGTGAGCCAGGCGATGTCGCGGAAGCGCTCGCCGCGCACGGGCCGACCCTCGAAGAAGCGTCGCCGGCGGAACACCGGATGGGCACGGCGCAGCTCGATGACCTGCCTCGTGAACGCCAGCAGCTCCTGGTCCGCCTTCTCCCACTCGAACCAGGACAGCTCGTTGTCCTGGCAGTAGGCGTTGTTGTTGCCCCGCTGGGTCCGGCCGAGCTCGTCGCCGCCGAGCAGCATCGGCACCCCCTGGGAGAGCAGCAGGGTGGTCAGCATGTTGCGCTGCTGGCGGGCGCGCAGGGCGTTGATCTCGGGATCGTCGGTCTCGCCCTCCACGCCGTGGTTGCACGAGCGGTTGTCGTCGGTGCCGTCCTCGTTGTCCTCCCCGTTGGCCTCGTTGTGCTTGTCCTCGTAGGTGACGAGATCGCGCAGCGTGAAGCCGTCGTGGGCGGTGATGAAGTTGACGGACGCGTGCGGGTGGCGCCGATCCGACTGGTAGAGGTCGCTCGAGCCGGTGAAGCGCGAGGCGAACTCCGGCAGGGTGGCGTCGGCCCCGCGCCAGAAGTCGCGCACGGTGTCACGGTACTTGCCGTTCCACTCGGACCAGCCGGGCGGGAAGTTGCCCACCTGGTAGCCGCCCTCGCCCACGTCCCAGGGCTCGGCGATGAGCTTCACGCGGCTGATGACCGGGTCCTGCTGGATGACCTCGAAGAAGGTCGAGAGCCGGTCGACGTCGTGCAGCTCGCGGGCCAGGGTCGAGGCGAGATCGAAGCGGAAGCCGTCGACGTGCATCTCGTTCACCCAGTACCGCAGCGAGTCCATGATCAGCTGCAGCACGAACGGGTCGCGCATGTTCAGCGAGTTGCCCGTGCCCGTGTAGTCCATGTAGTGACGCGGGTCGTCGTCGACCAGCCGGTAGTAGCCGGGGTTGTCGAATCCCTTCAGCGACAGGGTGGGGCCGAGGTTGTTGCCCTCGGCGGTGTGGTTGTAGACGACGTCGAGGATGACCTCGATGCCCGCCTCGTGGAGGGTGCGGACCATGTGCTTGAACTCGGTCACCACCCGCTCGCCGGGCACGCTGGCGTAGCCGTCGTGGGGGGCGAAGTAGGCGATCGAGTTGTAGCCCCAGTAGTCGCTCAGCCCGCGCTCGACCAGGTGGTGCTCGGAGACGTGCTGGTGGACCGGCAGCAGCTCGACCGCCGTGACGCCGAGCTGCTTGAGATGCTCGATCACCGCCGGGTGCGCCAGCCCGGAGTAGGTGCCGCGCAGGTGCTCGGGCACGTCGGGGTGACGCATGGTCAGCCCCTTGACGTGGGTCTCGTAGATCACGGTCTCGTGCCAGGGCACGCGGGGATGGCGGTCGTTGCCCCAGTCGTAGAACGGGGCGGTCACCACGGCCTGGGGCACGTGCGGCGCGCTGTCGAGCTCGCTCATCTCGCCGTCGGGGTCGCCGAAGCGGTAGCCGAAGACGGCCTCGTCCCAGTCGAGCCGCCCCGTGGTCGCGGTCGCATAGGGATCGAGCAGGAGCTTGTGCGGGTTGCAGCGCAGGCCCCGGTCGGGGTCGTAGGGGCCGTGGACGCGGAAGCCGTAGCGCTGGCCGGGCATCACCTCGGGCGCGTAGCCGTGCCAGATCGACCCGGTGGCCTCGGGCATCTCGAGACGGGTCTCGGTGCCGTCGTCGTCGATGAGGCAGAGCTCGATGCGCTCGGCGACATCGGACACCACGGCGAAGTTGGTGCCGAGCCCGTCGTGGGTCGCGCCGAGGGGGTAGGGATCCCCCGGCCACAGGACGTGGTCGGTCATGCTGGCTCCTGGTGCAGCAGCAGGGCGCTGCGGGGTGGCAGGGACACCGTGAGCGTGCCGTCGGGCTCGGCCCGCCGGTGCCGATCACCGGACCGGTCGGTGGTGGCCGCGGTGGCCGCGTAGGCCGGATCGGTGCTGTCGAACCGCACGTGCCAGGGCCCCAGCGCATCGGCGACCACCGCCGTGACGGCCTGCGACTCCGCGTTGAGCGCGACGACGATCTGCTCGCCGCCGCCCCGGCGACGGAGCAGGATCGCCTCCCGGCCGGGCACCAGGGTGGGCGCGACGTCCTCGGCCCGGGGGTCGGCGATGAGCGGCAGCGCTCGACGCAGGCGCAGCAGATCGCGATAGCAGCGCTCGAGCGCCCCGTGCTCGCCGGTGCCCCGCACCGAGCGGTCGAGCGTGGAGCGCTCGAAGGTCGCCGGGTCCTGCGGGTCCGGCAGCTCGCCGGCGAAGGAGGTGAAGGCCGCGAACTCCCGTCGGCGGCCCTCGGTCACCGCACGGGCGAGGTCCGGATCGGTGTGCGAGGTGAAGAAGAGGAAGGGCGAGGGGTCGGCGTACTCCTCGCCCATGAACAGCAGCGGGACGAAGGGCGAGGTGAGCAGGGCGGCGGCCGCGAGCTTGCGCCCATCGTGGTCGACCAGGTGCCCGAGCCGGTCACCGTGGGCGCGGTTGCCCACCTGGTCGTGGTTCTGGGTGCAGGCGACGAAGCGGTCGTAGGCCACGTCAGGCGCCGGCCGACCCACGGTGCGCTGGCGAGCAGGGGAGTAGCGGCCCGCGTAGGCATACCGGTCGCGCAGGATGCGGGGCAGGTCTGCCAGGCCGCGGAAGTCGGCGTAGTAGCCGTCGCGCTCGCCGGTCAGCGCCACGTGCAGCGCGTGATGGACGTCGTCGAGCCACTGGCCGTCGAGGCCGTAGCCGCCCACCTCGCGGGGCCGCAGCAGCCGGGCATCCGACAGGTCGCTCTCGGCCACCACGTGCACGTCGCGGCCCGCGCGCCGTCCCGCCGCGTGGACCTCGTCGGCGAGCTCCTCCAGCAGGTGCCGCGCGGACTGGTCGAGGATGGCGTGCACCGCGTCGAGGCGCAGCCCGTCGATGTGGAACTCCTCGATCCAGCGCACGGCGTTGTCGACGAGGTAGCGCCGGACCGCATCCGCGCCGGGACCGTCGACGTTGACGGCGTCCCCCCAGGGCGTGCTGGTGCGGTCGGTGAAGTAGGGGCCGAAGTCGCCGAGGTGGTTGCCCTGCGGCCCGAGGTGGTTGTAGACGACGTCGAGGACCACGGCCAGGCCATGGGCGTGGGCGGCGTCGACCAGGCGCCGCAGCCCGGCGGGCCCGCCGTAGGTGTCCTGCACCGCGTAGGGCAGCACACCGTCGTAGCCCCAGTTGCGCGCGCCCGGGAACTGGGCCACGGGCAGCAGCTCGATCGTGGTCACCCCGAGCTCGACCAGGTCGGCCAGGTGCTCGATCGCGGCGTCGAAGGTGCCGGTGGGCGTGAAGGTGCCCACGTGGAGCTCGTAGAGGACCTGCTGGCCCAGCGGCGGTGGGGTGAAGGCGTCGTCGGTCCAGGTGAAGGTGGGATCGTCGACCGCGGAGGGCCCGTCGATGCCCTCGGGCTGCCAGCGCGAGGCGGGGTCGGGTCGCTCGAGCGGGTGCTGCCCACCGGCGTGGAGCCGGTAGCGGTACCGGGTGCCCGGCCGCGCGCCCTCGACCTCGGCGTGGTGGTAGCCGTCGGGCGTGGGGGTCATGGCCGCCGTGCGCGTCTCGGCGCCGTCGAGCTGCAGGAGCAGCTCGACGCGGTCCGCACGGGGCGCCCAGACGCAGAAGGAGGTCCGCGCCCGCTGCGCGTGCCAGCGGGCCCCCAGCGGGGTAGAGGGGTCGTGGGCCACCCGGGTGCTCCTGTGCGCGGTGGGCAGAGGCGAGCGGCCAGGATGCGCCATCACGCGGGGTCGGGCACCACCGCCATGGTGTCCGAGCGGCCGTGGTGGTCGCCCAGGTCGCTGGCCGCGACGCCGAGCGCGTCGGCCAGCGTCGCCAGCTCGCGCGCCCAGCGCTGCGCGATGGCGTCCTGCTCCTCGGCCCGCTGCCGCAGGGAGGTCTGATGGCGCTGGAGCACCCGCCACAGCAGGTCCTGGGCGGGAGCGAGGTCGACGTCGAAGGGCACGAGCTGCACCACCTCGACCAGCTCGTGGATGCGCTGCAGGGTCGCGGCGTGCCGTGGCTCGAAGGCGGTGAAGGGCTCGTGCTCGAGGCGCGTGGCGACGTCGTCGGCGGTCGCGGCGACCGTGGCGTTGAGCGTGTGGGCCAGGCCCTCGTCGTCGAGGTCGACGTCGAACCGCTCGGCCTCCGCGAGCAGCCGCCGCACCCGCTCGTGCTCGACCTCCGCGGCGCCCAGCAGCGCGTCGAGGTCGGCGTTGAGCACCACCTCGGCGGTGCGGTGCAGGGCGCGGGGCAGCCCCACCTCGAGGTCCGCCAGGTAGCGCATCAGGGCGGCGCGCGAGCGGTAGATCGCGCGGTAGGTGGTCTCGGTCTCCTCGAGCGAGCCGGCGAGCACGGCCTTGAGGATGCGGCGCTGCTCGTCGCGGAACAGCGACCGCAGCGAGTAGCCGTCGCCGGTGAAGCGGGCGTCGATGGTGCGCATCACCTCGAGGAAGTCGGCGGTCTCGAAGGCGTGCTCCAGCGCGCGGCGCATGCCCAGGTAGTCCTCGTCGGCACCGCAGCGCCGCACCCCGCAGGTGAAGTTGTGGTCGCCGAGGTGGAGCACCCCGAACTCCACCTGCGTGCGGCTGTTGGTCACCGTGGAGCGCACGGTCAGCCGGCCGGTCGCCAGCCGGGCGCGGCCGGCCTCGTGCTCGTGGAGGTCGTCGCGCACGACCTCGTAGGCCCCGATGCGCTCCGTGCTGCCGTAGGTCCAGGTGAGGCTCGAGATCGCGAAGTGTGCGGCGACCTGGGACAGGTCGATCACCTCGGGGGCGACCAGCTGCGTCCACACCCCCCGGCCGTCCCCGTAGCGGGTGACGTTGCTGGCAGCGGCCGCCAGCCGGGTCACGAAGCCGGTCTCGAGGTCGTCGCCGGGAGCGCACAGCTGCGCGAGCTGGATCGCCCGGGCGGCGTAGCGCAGGATCTGGACCGGCTCGAGCCGGGAGAGCTCCTCGAAGAACCAGCCGCAGCTGGTGTACATCAGCAGCGCGTGGCGCTGCATCTCGAGCAGCCGCAGCGTGTGGGTGAGCTCGTCCTCGTCGAGGTCGTGCCGCGCGTGGCTCGCGAGGAAGCCCGCGAGGTGGCCGCCGCGGTCGAGCACCACATGGTGGTAGTCATCGCGGGCGGCCCAGGGGTCGTGCAGCAGCCCCGCGGCCTCGCCCTCGAAGCGGACGGCGAGCCGGTCGCGCAGCCAGTCCAGCGCGTCGCGGAGCGGTGTGCGCCAGGCCTGGTGGCCGCCCGCCTCGGCGGCGCACCCGCAGTCGGAGCGCCAGCGCTCCACGCCGTGCGCGCAGCTCCAGGAGCTGGCCTCGACGATCTCGGCCTCGTGGGTCGGCGGATGCATGGCGAGGTACTGCGCGTAGTTGGTCAGCGCCACGTCGTCGCGGGTCTCGAGGTCGCGCAGGGCCGCGGCCAGGGCCATCTCGCCATGGCGGTGGTGGTGGCCGTAGGACTCCCCGTCGGTGGCGATGTTCACCAGCTGGGGCCCGTCGTGGTCGGCGAAGCCGCTCACCAGCCGGTCGACGAAGCGGTCCGCGGAGTCCAGCAGCCCCTCGAAGGCGACCCCCCGGGCGATCGCGCCGTCGTAGAAGAACACCGCGATCGAGCGTCCGGAGGGCAGCCGCACGCGGTAGGGCATGCGCGGATCGACGCTGCCGTCGGCGACGTCGTGCCAGGACCGCTCGTCCTCGTGGCGCACCCGGGCTGCCTGGTAGGGCGAGAGGACCGTGAAGCGCAGTCCGTGCTCGGCCAGCAGGTCCAGGGTGGTCACGTCGACCGCGGTCTCGGGCAGCCACATGCCCTCGGGGTCGCGCCCGAAGTGGTGGCGGAAGTCGGCCAGGGCCCAGCGGATCTCGGTGCGCCGGTCGCGCTCGCTGGCCAGGGGCATGATGGTGTGGCTGTGGATCTGGGCCATGGCGGAGCCGTGCCCGCCGAAGCGCTCGGCGCTCTCCCGATCGGCCGCCAGGACCGCCTCGTAGGTGTCCGGCGCGGCGTCGTGCATCCAGCCCAGCAGGGTCGGGCCGATGTTGAAGGAGATGTGGGCGTAGTTGTTGAGCAGCCAGCTGATCCGGCCGTGCTCGTCGAGGACGCGGGCGCGGGCGTTGGGGGCGTAGCACTCGTCGGTGATGCGCTCGTTCCAGTCGTGGAACGGGTAGGCGGCCTCCTGGCGCTCGACCATCTCCAGCCACGGGTTCTCCCGGGGTGGCTGGTAGAAGTGGCCGTGCACGCAGACGTAGCGGGTCATCGGCGTGCCTTCGCGTCGCTCGCGCCCCGGGTTCGGCCGGGCACACACGCGAGCGTACGACCTCACGTCACCGGTCTCGGCACGAAGATCTCGAGCGAGAGCGGCGGCAGGGTGGCCACCACGGACTGGCGCTGGCCGTGGTAGGGCACCGGGACCGCCTCCAGGGCGCCCTGGTTGCCGACGCCCGAGCCGCCGTAGTCGGCGGCGTCGGAGTTGAACACCTCACGCCAGGAGCCCGTCAGCGGCACGCCGATCCGGTAGTTGGTGCGCGTGATCGGGGTGAGGTTGGCCACGACGAGCGCGGGGCTGCCGTCGCGGGCCAGGCGCAGGAAGGCCAGCACCGACGACTCCCAGTCGCTGGCGTCGACCCATTGGAACCCGAACGGCTCGCAGTCGCCCTCGTGCAGCTCCGCGCGCTCGTGGTAGAGGCGGGCGAGGTCGCCCACGCACCGCTGCAGCCCGGCGTGGCGCTCGTCGGTCTCCACCAGGTGCCAGTCCAGCGAGCGGTCGTGGTCCCATTCCCGCCACTGGCCGAACTCGTCGCCCATGAACAGCAGCTTCTTGCCCGGGATCGTGAACTGGTAGGCGTACAGGGCGCGCAGGTTGGCGAAGCGCTGCCAGTCGTCGCCGGGCATCTTGGTCAGCAGCGAGCCCTTGCCGTGCACCACCTCGTCGTGCGAGAGCGGCAGCGTGTAGTTCTCGCTGTAGCCGTACACGGCGCGGAAGGTGAGCCGGTCGTGGTGGTGGCTGCGGTGGATGGGGTCGTGCTGAAAGTACTCCAGCGTGTCGTGCATCCAGCCCATGTCCCACTTGAAGCCGAACCCCAGGCCGCCCACGTAGGTGGGTCGCGAGACCATCGGCCAGGCGGTGGACTCCTCGGCGTAGGTCTGCACGCCGTCGTGGCGGGCGAACACCTCGGTGTTGAGCCGGCGCAGGAACTCGATCGCGCCCACGTTCTCGTTGCCGCCCCACTCGTTGGGGATCCACTCGCCCTCCTCGCGCGAGTAGTCGAGGTAGAGCATCGAGGCCACGGCGTCGACCCGCAGCCCGTCGACGTGGTACTCCTCGAGCCAGTACATCGCCGACGACAGCAGGAACGAGACCACCTCGGGCCGGTCGTAGTTGAAGATGAAGCTGTTCCAGTCGGGGTGGAAGCCCTGGCGGGGGTCGGCGTGCTCGTAGAGGTGGGTGCCGTCGAAGTAGCCCAGCGCGAACTCGTCGGTGGGGAAGTGGCTGGGGACCCAGTCCAGGATGACGCCGATGCCCGCCTGGTGGAGCTCGTCGATGAGGTGCTTGAAGTCCTGTGGCGTGCCGTAGCGGCTGGTGGGCGCGAAGTAGCCGGTGGACTGGTAGCCCCAGGAGCCGTAGAAGGGATGCTCCATGACTGGCAGCAGCTCCACGTGGGTCGCGCCGATCTCGGTGAGGTGCTCGATCAGCGGGGCGGCGAGCTCGCGGTAGGTCAGGGGCCGCTCGCCGCCGTCGGCGTCGGTGGCCCGCCGCCAGGAGCCGAGGTGGACCTCATAGATCGTGATCGGGGCGTCGAGCTCCTGCCGGGAGGCGCGGGTGGCCATCCACTCGTCGTCGGACCACTCGTAGTCCAGCGGCCACACCTTGGAGGCGGTCGCGGGAGGCGTCTCGGCGTGCACCGCGTAGGGGTCGGCCTTGTCGGCCACGTGGGCGCCGTCGGATGAGGTGACCCGGTACTTGTAGGCGTCGCCGCTGGCGACGTCGGGAACGAACCCCTCCCAGATGCCGGAGCCGCCGCGCGGGGTCAGCAGGGTGTGCTCGTCGCCGGCGTTCCAGCCGTTGAAGTCGCCCACGACCCGGACCTCGCTCGCGTTGGGCGCCCAGACGGCGAAGTGCACGCCCGCCCGGCCCTCGTGGGTGGCCGGATGCGCCCCCAGCCGCTCCCACAGCCGCAGGTGGGTGCCCTCGTTGAACAGGTGCAGGTCGTCGTCGGACAGCGGCGAGGTGGGCGGGCGCGTGGTCTCCTCCTGCGGCCCGGCCTCGGGCTGGGCGCGGTTCTCGCTGGTCATCGTCGAATCCCTCTCGCAGATGCTCACGGGTGGACGGGGCGCGTCAGGGGCGGTCGAGGACCTCCTGGATGCCCTCCAGCGGGATCCCGACCCACTCCGGCCGGTTGTTCATCTCGTAGCCCAGCTCGTAGAGGGCCTTCTCGATGAGGAAGGCGTCGAGCAGCTCACGGGTCTGATCGAGCTCGTCGGGGAGGTAGGGCTGGCCGCGGGAGGCGTCGAGCCAGCCGCCGAGGAACGAGGCGCTGCTCCAGGACAGCCACCAGGCGAGCCAGGACCGCAGCCCCGCATGGTTCGACTGGCCGGGGGTGACCAGGCCCCGCTCGATCTGGTCCTGCAGGGTGGAGGCGGTGGCGTACTGCAGCGAGCGCAGCAGCCCGGCGACGTCGCGCAGCGGCGAGCGCTTGAGCCGGCGCTCGCCCAGCGGCTTGGCGGGCTCGCCCTCGAAGTCGATCAGCACGAAGTCGCGGCCGGTGAACAGCACCTGGCCGAGGTGGTAGTCGCCGTGCACCCGGATGCGCGCGGCGTCGAGGCGCATCCGGGTGAGGCCCTTGAGCCGATCGAGGATCTCGTCCTCGCGCGCCACCAGCTCGCCCACGGCCGCGCGATCCTCCTGTGCGAGGTCGCCGCTCTCGCGCCGGGCCGAGCGCAGCGACATCCGCACCGCGTTGCGCAGGGACTGGTAGAGGCTGCGCAGATACAGCTGGGACATCGGCTCCGGCGCGAAGGCCGGGTCGGCGGTCTGGGAGGCCAGGGCGGCGTGCATCTGGGCCGTGCGCTCGCCCAGCAGGCGCATCGAGGCCAGCAGCGGCCCCACCTGCTCGTGCACCGTCTCGGGGATGGTGGCCTGTGCGAGGTCGATCGGCGGCTTCGAGCTCCAGGGCTGGGGCCGCTCGTCGGCGTGCTCGGAGACGACGCGCTCGGCGAAGCGCCCCAGCTGGTCCAGGGCCCACGTCCAGGCGTCGCCCTCGTTGGGCACGAACTCCTGGACCATCGCCAGCGTCTGGATCACCGACTCGTCGCTGGGGGTGATGTCGATCGTTCCCAGCAGCATGGGCACGTGCTCGAGGTCGGCCAGGCGGTCGGTGATCTCCACGTCCGGGCTGATGCCGGCCTCGAGGCGGCGCATGACCTTCATGAGCATGCGGTCGCCGTAGAGGATGGAGGTGTTGGACTGCTCGGCCTGCAGCACGTGGGGCTCGAGCTCGTCGGCCTTCGTGCTGGGCCCGAACCCCGCACGGCGATCGCCGAGCAGGGCGCCGTGCTGTCCGCGGTAGCGGCGCTGCCGGCCCACGGTCGCCAGCAGGGTCCTGGCGGCCGTGGGGTCGCTCAGCGCGTCGAGCAGCACGCCGGAGTGGCCGCGGGCGCCCTGGCCCTTGACGTGGGCGAGCACGGCCGCGGGCGTGGTGGCCTCGACGCGCCCGGCCTCCTCGCCCTCGGCGAAGCGGACCGGCATCACGTAGTCCTCGGGCTCGCCGTCGACGTACTCGACATGCACGAGCAGCACGTGCAGGTCGGGCTGCTCCTTGCGCCCCACACCGATGACGTCACGCAGCCGCGCGCCGCGCACGACCCGGGCCTTGCCGCCGAACCAGCGCTGGCGCTGCAGCACGTCGGGCAGCACCGCCTCGAGGCGCTCGCGGCCCGGGCCCCGCAGCAGCGCGGTCCACTGCCCGGAGGTGGTCACGGTGGGCACGGCGGGCCCGTGCGCCGCGCCGTCGTCGAGCTCGGGGTGCTTGGACAGGGTGATGCGGGGCAGGTGGCGCTCCAGGGAGAACCAGAAGCACTGGTAGGGGCCCAGGGTCAGCGGATACGGCCCCTCGTTGATGCGTGGGAAGGTGGTGCGCCCCAGCATCTCCACGGGGTGGTGCTCGGCGAACTCGGCGAGGTCGAGCTCGCACGCCTGGGCGTACCTGGAGAGGTTGGCCACCACCAGGACCTGCTCGGGCTCGTCGGCCCCTGGCGGGGTCCAGGTGCGCAGGTAGGCCAGGATCTTGGGGTTGTCGGGGGTGAGGAACCGCAGATCGCCCCGGCCGAAGACGCGGTTGCGTCGCCGCAGCGCGATCATGCGCTTCATCCACCACAGCAGGCTGCGCGGGTTGTGCTCCTGCGCCTCGACGTTGACCGACTCGTAGTGGTACTCGGGATCGATGATCGTGGGCAGGAACAGCCGCTGGGGGTTGGCCTTCGAGAAGCCGGCGTTGCGGTCGCCCGACCACTGCATCGGGGTGCGCACCGAGTTGCGGTCCCCGAGGTAGACGTTGTCGCCCATCCCGATCTCGTCGCCGTAGTAGATGATCGGCGTGCCGGGCAGGCTGAACAGCAGCGAGTTCATCAGCTCGATCAGCCGCCGGTCGTTGTTGAGCAGCGGGGCGAGCCGGCGGCGGATGCCGAGGTTGACCCGCATGTCGGGCTCCCGGGCATAGGCCCGGTACATGTAGTCCCGCTCCTCGTCGGTGACCATCTCGAGCGTGAGCTCGTCGTGGTTGCGCAGGAAGATCCCCCATTGGCTGTTGTCGGGGATCTGCGGGGTCTGCTGCAGGATGTCGAGGATCGGGAAGCGGTCCTCCTGCGCGACGGCCATGAACAGCCGCGGCATCAGGGGGAAGTGGAAGTTCATGTGGCACTCGTCGCCGTC
>SKLC01000425.1 GCA_007123425.1 Nitriliruptoraceae bacterium | reverse complement strand
GCGGGGGGGACCCACGGCGGGGGCGCGGCCCATGGCAGGGGCTCGCCCCGGGGCGCTAGTGGCGGCAGGCCGGGCCGTGCTCGTGCAGGACCTCGGCGGTGAGGCGCCGCAGCAGCCAGCCGCCGACCGTGAGGGTGACCTTGTCGGAGAGCTGGGCGATCACGGGCGAGACCAGCACCTCGAGCCCATCGGATTCCAGCCGCAGGTAGTCGCTGGTGTCCTTGCCCTTCAGGTAGGTGTCGACCGACACCTCGGCCTGTCCGCCTCACCCCACGGCGCGCACGAAGTCCAGGGCCACGGTGCCGCCCGTGCGACGGATGCGGTCGGCGGCGTCGGGGGTGAGCTCGAGCTCCATGGGATCTCCGTGGTCGCGGGTGGCCCCGGGGAGGCTCCGGGTGGCGCGGGAGGGTCCGGTGACCGCCACCGGCCACCGCGACGGTATCGCCGACGACGCTGCCTGGTCGTGCGGACACCTGCCGCCCTGCCTCGACTATCACCGGCGAAGGGCCGCAGCGCACACGAGCGAAGCGGGGTCAGCGGGTCACACTCGATGCTGGAGGGGAACGAGGAGGCCGGCCATGGCGACCAGCGACATCCCTGATGTCCGCAAGACCGAGCTCGACCGCGACGACCTGGTCGAGGCCGCCGAGGAGGTCGGTCTCGACCAGCACGAGGAGCTGGACGACCAGCAACTGTTCGAGGAGATCGGGCGGCGCCTGGGCGAGATCGAGGACGACTCGTCCCAGCGGGAGGCGGCCGGCGACGACGAGCAGCGCGACGATGACCAGCAGCGCGACGATGACGAGGCAGCCGGCGAGCAGCACGGCGAGGAGACGAGCGGCGACATGAGCGACCAGACCAACGGTGCCGCGCAGGCGGAGCAGTCCGGGCCGGACCCGGAGGACATGACCCGTGACCAGCTGCGCGACGAGCTGCGGCAGCTCGGCCTGCCCGTCTCCGGCTCCAAGTCGGACCTGCTCGACCGCGTGGAGACCGCGCGGCAGGCTGCGGCACGAGCCACGAGCGATGCCGCCGAGACCGCCCAGGAAGCCGGGCAGCAGGCACAGGAAGCCGCCGGTGAGGCTGCGGGCGCGGCGAAGGACACGGCCGAGGACGCCGCCGGCGCTGCCGAGGAGACCGCCGGTGAGGCTGCCGATGCGGCCAGGGACACCGCCGAGGACGCCGCGGGCACGGCCGAGGACGCTGCCGGCGAGGCCCGGGAGACGTCCCAGCAGGCGGGCCAGGCCGCCAAGGACACCGCCGAGGATGCCGGCGAGGCCGCGAAGGACACGGTGGAGGACACCGGGCAGGCGGCCAAGGACACCGCCGAGCAGGCCGCCGGCGCCGCGGCGGGGCGCGAGGCGGGCACCGAGGACGAGGAGTCGTTCGAGCAGGACCCCGAGTACCGGCTCGAGGAGGACCAGCGCGAGGGCGTCGTGCCGCTGCTCGATGTCGAGGTGGGGCCGCTCGCGCTCGATCTGCTCGGTCTCGAGGTGCGCCTCAACCGCCTCCATCCCGTGATCGTGGTCAACTCCGAGCCCAAGCACGCGCTGCTCGGCAAGCTGCTCTCCGGAGTGGCCGGCACGGCCGACAAGCTCGGCCTGAGCAAGGGCGCGGGCAAGGCGGTCGAGGGCGTTGAGAAGGTCGTGGACACCCTGCCCTCGCCCAGCGGTGACGACGGCACCGGCGAGAGCGAGGACGGTGGCGACGAGGAGGGCGGCCAGGGGCTGCTGCGGCGTCTGGGGTCGAGGGCGATGAACTCGTTCCGCTCCGCCGGCTCAGCCGCCAGCCACACCGGTGACGCTGCCGGCAACGCCGGGCACGCCATCAAGGACACGGTTACCTCGGGCGGCAAGGTCCAGGCCGCGCGGGAGGCGAAGCAGGCTGGTGACGACCTGGGCGACGCGGCGAGCGCGACAAAGGACGCGCTGACCGGGAAGTGATCTCCCACTGAAGCATCCGGGTTCACACGCGGGGGAGCGCTGACTTCATACGATGTTCGGCGGCCGTGTGTCGCAGATCGGCGGCTATCTGACGTCCTTCTCATTGTCGTACTCGGGACGTCGTGTGGCTGCTGAGTGGACTGGGTGAGGTGCTGGCCGAGTCTCGCAGAGAACTGAGATGTGAGGTGGGAGCGAGGAGGATGGCCCAGCGCAGATGTGTCCTGGCGTCGTCGCCGTGTTCGCGGCGACGGTATGGGTGCTCGGGAAGGTCGTGGCAGAGGAGGGAGCCCGCTTCGTTGGGGAGCAGTCACACGCCGCAGGTCAATGACGTCGACAGCGAGGACCGTGACGAGCTGCGCCCCGACCTGCCGGGCTGAACCGCCAGCACGCGGCATGTCAGATGGCCACCGCCATGATCGGCCGAAGCATCGAAAGACCCTCGCCCGCGGCCCGCACCAACAGGCAGCGGTCAGGATCCCGCGTCCTCACGGCGCGCGCGCAGATCCTCAAGCAGCCACCGGACCTCGCGAACCTCGCCCTCAAGATCGTCCAGGTGCGCGGTCAGCGCGTCTTCGTCGTCCCGACGGCGACGGCGCGGACCCCCGTAGCGAGGCGGCAAGTCGGGATAGGCGACACGCGGATCATCGTGCCAGCACCACGGCCCGTGCCTGTATCCGCAGCAGCATCCCATCACGGTTCCGATCATCGATCCCACACCACGTGTAGGCAGCACCGGCTGTGACCGGTGCAGCCGATGGGCCTGACCTGGCCGCTCTCGAGGACCGGTTGGGTCCGGCGCCCGATCGATTACGACACGTCCGTCCCGCCCAGGAACAGGGCCACTCGGCACTGGCAGCGTGCGACCATGAATGGGACCGTGTTGGGTGAGCACGGGACGTTGAAGGGCCGTGGCCAGGGGGCCGTAGTGGCTGGAGTCAGCACGTCATCTGCTGGGGGAGATCAGCAGCTTCGTCGTCGGATGGTGGCACCGTGACGATCGAGCCTGATGACGACATCGTGCTGCAGGTCTCGGATCTCGAGGTGGTCTTCGAGGGACGGGCGGTGCTCTCGGACCTGACCTTCAGCGTGGCTCGCGGAGAGATCCTGACGATCCTGGGACCCAACGGCGCCGGCAAGACCGTGTTGCTCCGGTCACTGCTCGGAATCGTGCCCTACCACGGAACGATCACGTGGCAGCCCGGTCTCCGTATCGGCTATGTCCCGCAACGCCTGCCGTACATCCGCAACATGCCCCTGAGCGTGGCGGACTTCTTCGAGCTCAAGACGGACGCGACGAGCGACGCCCCGGCCATGCTCGACACCGTGGGGCTCCCCCCAGAGCTCGCCGGCCATCGCATCGGAGATCTCTCATCCGGACAGTTCCAGCGTGTGCTGATCGCGTGGGCGCTGGCAGGAGATCCCGACCTCCTTCTCTTCGACGAGCCCACAGCTGGCGTCGACGTCCGTGGCACCGAGACGGTCTACACCCTGCTCAGCAGGCTCTACCGCGAGCGCAACCTCACGATGCTCGTCGTCACGCACGACCTGGCGGTCGTGCATCGGCTGTCCTCGACGGTCCTTTGCCTGAATCGCAAGCCGGTCTGCCACGGCCCTCCGCTGGACATACTCACGCCCGAGAACCTGCAGCGCCTGTACGGGACCGAGGTGAAGTTCTACGAGCACGAACACGAGTAGCCGCCCATGAGCACCCTCTCGTTCAGCCTGGCCGCAGGCGCATTCATCGCAGCGGCTGCTGCCTACCTCGGCTCCGTGATGCTCAGCCGCCGGATGGCGCTCGTCGCTGGACCACTGGGCCACCTCACTCTGCCCGGCATCGCGCTGGCACTGCTGTGGGGCTTGGATGTGTCCCTCGGCGCCTTCCCCTTCGTCCTGCTCGGCGTCGTGCTGATCTGGTGGATCGAAGCGAGGACGAGACTGCCGATGGAGGCACTGACGGCGCTGGTCTTCGCGGCGGGTGTCGCGATCGCCTTCTTGCTCCTGCCCATCGAGCAAGCCGAGACAGCGCTCGTCGGCGACATCATGCAGACAGGCGCCGGCGACGCGGCGCTGTCGGTCGCGGTGTCCCTCACGGTGGTGCTCGTCGTCAGGCACACCTACCGGAAGCTGGTCCTCACCACCATCTCCGAGGAGCTCTCGGCCGCAGAAGGCATCGATGTCAAGCGCTACAACCTGATGTACCTGCTACTGATCGCGGTCGTCGTAGCGCTCGGCGTGAAGGTCGTCGGTGGTCTGCTGACTGCGGCACTGGTAGCAGTACCGCCAGCTGCGGCCCGCAACGTCGCACACAACCTACGGCAGTACGCGCACGGGGCCATGGCCATCGGCGTGATGTCCGCTCTCGCGGGGGTCCTGCTGTCGCATCTGACGGACCTTCCTGCCGGGCCACTCATCGTCCTGGTCAGCATCACGTTCTTCGTGATCTCCTTTCCGTTCACCAGGTGAAGCCACCTACCGCACGCCAGCAGCCAGAACCGTCTCCATTGCACCGGCGGCACGAAACCTTCGTCAAGTGCACTTGACGAGGCGGCGGGCGTTGGCGACGCTGGGCCCATGAGCACACGACTGGATGCGGCGCCAGACGGCGAGCACGTACGGCTCGAGGTCGAGCTTGTCTCCGACGACCCTCTCGGCCAGCTGCGCGGCCTTCGTGCCGCAACCCGCCAGCTCGACGCTTGGCAGCGGGAAGCGATTGCGCGCGCTCGCGAGCACGGCGCCTCCTGGGCTGACATCGGCGACGCGCTGGGCGTGACCAAGCAGGCGGCGTGGTCGTCGTACAACCAGGACGTCCGCGAGGCGGGATGCGCTCCGGGGTGACGCTCGCGATGGCGCCGTCTTCCAGTTCGCCGCCGACCTGTTCGAGTGTTCGCAGGATGAGGTCGGCCTGCTCGTCCGGGGTGAGGTGGTCGGAGGAGCGCAGCATGAGCACGGAGGGCTGGCTGCGGCCCTGGAGTGCCAGCATGGTGCTGAAGTCGGCGTCTGCGGTGAGCACGACCTGGCCGCCCTCGGCTGCTGCTTCGAGGATCACGGCATCGTCGGTGCTGCCCAGCCCCACGGTCGTGACGTGCACCGCGTCGTGCCCAGCTTCGCCCAGGCGTGCGGCGATGCGTACCGAGAGGTTCTCGTCGACGAGCAGTCTCATCCGGCCGTGGGCAGCGGGATCTCTCGCTCACGGGCGATCGCGGCCGCGTACTCCAGGGCGGCGAGGATGTCTTCTCGCTCGAGTTGGGGGTAGTCGGCCAGGATCTGCTCGATCGACTGTCCCGC
>SKLC01000265.1 GCA_007123425.1 Nitriliruptoraceae bacterium | reverse complement strand
GCCTGCGCGGCTGGGTCCATGCCGCGGCGGTGCCCGCGGCCGCGGGGGCGGCGTTCGTCCTCGTCGAGAGCGCCTCGCCGGGCCCGCCGCGCCTGAGCGTCGCGATCTTCGGGCTGGGGCTGGTGGGGCTCTACCTCACCTCCGGCCTGTACCACCTGCCCTCCTGGCCGGCGCACGTGCGCCGATGGCTGGCACGGATGGACGTGGCGATGATCCAGCTGTTCATCGCCGCGACCTTCACCCCGGTGGCCGTGCACACGCTCAGCGGGACGTGGCGCACCTGGAGCCTGGTGGTCGCCTGGACCGTCGCGATCGTCGGGGCGGGGGTGGCCGCCTCGCCGCTCAAGGGGCCCCGCTGGCTGACGGTCGCCGCCTACGCCTCCTTCGGGTCGCTGGCGGCGATACCCCTGGTGCGCGTGATCGGGGCCCTGTCACTCGCCGGCGTGGGCCTGCTGGCCCTCGGCGGCGTGATCTACATCGTCGGCGGGGTCGTCTACGCCCGCCAGGGCCCCAACCCCTGGCCGCGCTGGTTCGGCTTCCACGAGGTCTTCCACGTCCTGGTGGTGATCGCCGGCGCGATGCACGTCCTGGCGATCTGGCGCTACGCCCTCCCGCTGGCGTAGGTCCCTCGGTACCCGACGCGCCGCCGGGGCGCGCCCGGCCGGAGGGGGTCACATGGGCCCGCCGGCGGTGTGGTCGCGCAGCAGGCCCTTGGCGATGATGGTCCGCTGGATCTCGTTGGTGCCCTCGCCGATCGCCATCAGCGGCGCATCGCGGTACAGGCGCGCGACCTCGTACTCCTCGGAGTAGCCGTAGCCGCCGTGCACGCGCATGGACTCCAGCGAGGCCTCCAGCGCCACCTCGGAGGCGAACAGCTTGGCCATGCCCGCCTCCGTGTCGGCCCGCTCGCCGCGGTCCACCTTGTCGGCGGCCCAGTACGTCAGCAGCCGTGCGGCCTGGGTCTGGGTGGCGATGTCGGCGATCTTGTGCTGTATCGCCTGGAACTCGGCGATGGGCCGCCCGAAGGCCTCGCGCTCCCGGGCGTAGCGGATCGCCCGGTCGCAGGCCTCCTGGGCCACGCCGACCGCCCGGGCGGCGACGTTGACCCGGCCCACCTCCAGCCCCGAGACCACCTGCTGGAAGCCGTGGCCCTCCTCGCCGCCCAGCAGCGCGTCGACGGGCACGCGCACCTCGTCGAGCACGATCTCGCAGGTCTCGGGGCCCTTGTAGCCGAGCTTCGGCAGGTCCCGGCTCACCTCGAACCCCGGCAGGTCGGTGGGCACCAGCAGCACCGACATGCCGCGGTGGGCGGGCTCGGCACCCGGGTCGGTCTTGACCAGGACCGGGATGGGGTCGGCGTGGCGGGCGTTGGTGATCCAGGTCTTGGTGCCGCTGACCACGTAGTGGTCGCCGTCGCGCACGGCCCGGGTGGTGATCCCCTGCAGGTCGGAGCCCGCACCGGGCTCGGTCAGCGCCAGCCCGGTCCGCCGCTCGCCGGTCGCGAACGCCGGCAGGTGACGGGCTCGCTGCTCGTGCGTGCCGTGGTGAGCGATCATGCGGCAGGACAGCGAGTGGGTGCCCAGCACGCCGGCGATGCCCATCCAGCCCCGCGAGAGCTCCTCGAAGACCAGCGCCATCGACACGAGGTCGAGCTCGAGCCCCCCGTGCTCGGCGGGGACGGTGAGCCCGAACAGGCCCAGCTCGCGCAGCCCCTCGACGATCTCGGTCGGATAGCGGCCGGCCTGCTCCCATTCGCGGGCGACCGGTCGGATCTCGCGGTCGACGAAGGTGCGCAGCGTCTCCCGCAGCGCCAGGTGGTCCTCGGAGAGCTGGACGTCCATGGCGTCCTCCTCGTGGTGTCGGGTGGGTCGGTGTCGGGTGGGTCGGTGTCGGGTGGGTCAGCGGATGGGCTCCGCGCGCCACACGGCGCGCCAGGTGAGCTTGCCTCCGGCCAGGACGGCGGCGGCGTACAGGCGCCCCGCGAGCCGGATCGTCAGGGCCGTGCCGGCCACGGTGACCAGCGCCGAGACGGCCACCTGCCAGGCCGGGATCGCCCCCATCGCCACCCGGGCGGGGACGGTGAACGGGGCCGTGGGCGGCAGGAAGGTCAGGATCTGCGAGAGCAGCCCGGTGGGGGAGGGGATGACGGCGAAGATGACCACCATGTAGGTGCCCACGGTGAGGAACGCCAGCGGCCCGGCGGTCCCCTGCGCGTCCTCGACCGAGGAGGCCATCGCGCCCGCCACCGTGTACAGCGCCGCGAAGAACGTGAACCCGATCACGACCATCAGCAGCGAGATCGCCAGCACCCGCGGGGTCGCCGGTGGGACGTCGAAGGCGCCCACGACGGCGTTGGCCCCCAGCGCGCCGCCGATGAACACCGCGATCTGGCCCAGGGCGAGCGAGGTGAGCGCGATGAGCTTCGCCGTGAGCAGGTGCCAGGGCCGCACCGCCCCCAGCAGCACCTCCACGACACGGCTGGACTTCTCCTCGATGGCGCCGGTCAGGAGCGAGTTGCCGTTGAACTGGATGGCGACGAACAGCAGGATCGTCGCGGCGAACGCGAGCACGAACCCCGCGTCGCCCTCCCCGGCGTCGCCCTCGGTGTCGATCACCGTCACCGGGTCGTGGGCGCCCAGGATCGAGCCGAGCTCCTGCTCGTCGATGCCGGCGCGCTCGAGCTCGTCGGCCAGCGCGAGCTGCTGCAGCGCCCCGTCGACCGCGGCGTGGAGCGTGGTCGGCGGCAGGTCCCGGGCCATCAGCTCGCGCGCGTCGAGCAGCGCGGCGACCACCTCGCCGTCCTCCACCGCCGCCGCGGCCGCCGCGCGGTCGTCCAGCTCGGTCAGCTCCGCGTCGGCGTCCTGGCCCTCCAGCTCACGGTCGAGCGCCGGCTCGAAGCCGTCGGGGATCGCCCCGACCACGCCGAGGTCGTAGGTGCGGGGCCCGTCGTCCTCGAACAGGGTCGGGATCACGATCGCGGCGATCAGCACCACCAGGGTGGCGCCGGTGCCCCAGACGAACGCCTTGTTGCGCAGCCGGTCGAGCGTCTCCCGGCCCGCGATCAGCAGGATCGTGCGGGCCGGGCTCATGAGGCCGCCTCCGTGTCGACTGCGGCCTCGAGGTCGCGCACGCTGGCCCCCACGACGTCACGGAAGACCTGGGACAGCGAGGGCGGCTGCAGCGCGAACCGCTCGACGCCGCCCTCGGGGGCGAGCCGGTCGAGGAGCTCCTTGGCGTCGAGGTCGGTGGGCACCCGCAGGCGTGCGACCCCCTCGCGCACGTCGAGCACCTCGATGTCGGGCGGCGGCGTGAGCGCTCGGCCGCCCGTGAGCCGGATCTCGGCGCGGCGGTGCTCGCTCGACGCGCGCACCTGCTCCAGCGTGCCCGCCAGCCGGTCGCGGCCGCCGGCGACGATCACCACGTCCTCGCACAGCTCCTCGACGAGATCGAGCTGGTGACTGGAGAAGACGACCGTGGCCCCCTGGGCCGCCCGCTCGCGCAGCACCTCGCTCATGGCCGCCACGCCCAGCGGGTCGAGCCCGCTGAAGGGCTCGTCGAGCACCAGCAGCTCGGGGTCGTGCACCAGCGCCGAGGCGAGCTGGACCCGCTGCTGGTTGCCGTGGGAGAGCTGCGAGACGGCATCGTCGAAGCGCTCGCCGAGGCCCAGCTCATCGAGCCACCGGCGCGCCGCGGCCTCCGCCTCGGCCCGGGCCATGCCGTGGAGCCGGGCGAGGTAGCGCAGCTGCGGACCGCAGGGCATGCGGGGGTAGAGGCCCCGCTGCTCGGGCATGTACCCGAAGCGTCGCCGCTGTGCCGCGGTGATCGGCCCGCCGTGCCAGCGGACCTCGCCCGCGTCGAGCTGGACCAGGCCGAAGACCGCCCGCATCGTGGTCGTCTTCCCCGACCCGTTGGGCCCGAGGAAGCCGAGCAGGCGTCCGGCGCGGGCGGTGAGCGAGACGCCGTCGAGGGCCACGACCTCGCCGTAGCGCTTGGTGAGTCCGGTCAGCTCCAGCATGGCGCTCCGTGGTGGTGGGAAGCGCGGCACAGCCTCGCAGACCCGAGGGCGGCGACGAAGAATCCGGCGACGCGCCGAGCCGTCCGCGCCGCGTGGCCGGCCGGGGGTCCGCTCCCGGCCGGCCACACGGCCCGGTCCCCGGCCTCTCGGACGAGGCCCGCCGGCAGCGAGGCGCGACCCTCCTACCCTGGACGCGACGAAGGAGGTCCTCACATGCCGCGGTGGCTCGCCGTGCTCTCCGTGACGATGGGGCTGGCGCTGCTGGTGGGCACGCCCGGCTACCTGCTGGTCACCGACGAGCCCACCGTGGGCGAGGTGCCGCCGGCGGCCGCGGAGCCCGAGGCCGGCCCGGACGACGCCGAGCGCGACGTGGATCCCCTCCGGGGCGAGCGCCCGGCAGCCGGTCGCCAGGCCGCCGACACGGAGCCCGTCGACGCTGCCGACGTGCCGGAGGTCGGCGAGCCCGGTGAGGTCGTGATCGACGCCATCGGCGTCGAGGCGCCGGTCGTGCCCGTCGGGCTCGAGGACGACGGCGGCATGGAGATCCCCGAGAACGTCCACGAGATCGGCTGGTACGAGCCCGGGGTGGCTCCCGGGGAGCAGGGCTCGGCCGTGCTCGCCGGCCACGTGGACTCGCGCACCCAGGGCCGCGGTGCCTTCTTCGACCTCGGCGAGCTCGATGTCGACGACGAGGTGGTGACCACCGACGAGGACGGTGACGAGCAGCGCTGGCGGGTCACGGGGCGAACCTCCTACCCCAAGGACGAGCTGCCGATCGACGACATCTTCGCCTGGGGCGGTGACGAGCAGCGGCTGGCGCTGATCACCTGCGGTGGCGACTTCGACGATCACACGCGCCACTACACGGAGAACATCGTCGTCTACACCGAGCCCGTGGACGGCTGAGCTCCCCTGCCGGCCGCGTCGACCCTCGCCGTACGGCGGGGGTCGATCGTCGTCGACGGCACCGTCGTGTGGCCGGCCGCCGCGTGGGAGCGACTTCCTACGGTCTCCGACACATCCGGACGGACCGGACACTGGAGAGAAGGAGAGCCACGAATGAAGCGCAAGCTGATGATCACACTCGCCGCCGGCGCGCTCGCGCTGAGCCCCTCCGCGGCGCTCGCCGACGTCGACGACGAGAACGGCGACGACCTCGACAACGGCATCGCCGAGGACAACGACGTCGACGACAACGGCGACGACCTCGACCTCGACGACGACAACGGGGTGGACGAGGACAACGG